>CAZAYB010000144.1:0-7859 GCA_964489215.1 uncultured Pirellulales bacterium | reverse complement strand
CAAGACAGAAGCTGCTGCGGTGCCTTATTATGATAAATACGATTATTCGCTTGTGTTGACGCTTCCGCCTTTGGGTATGCTTATGCTCAGGCCGGACAAGGGGTGTTGAGATGACAGGTGCGGTTTATTCTAAAGGTAAGTGTTTATTCAGTGTTTGGGCTCCTTTTGCAGACCAAATGAGTGTTTGTATAACTTCTCCGATAGAGAAAGAGGCGGCGATGGTTAAAGATTCGGATGGTATCTGGCGGATTGAGACTGATTGCGAAAAGGGATGGGAGTATAAATATAGAATCAACGGGGGTGAGATGTATGCTGATCCGGCTTCTTTTTATCAGCCTAATGGTCCGCATGAGGCATCGGCGGTTGTTGACCATGATGATTATAACTGGGAATTCGAGAAGTGGGATTATGCATCACTTTGTGATATGGTAATTTATGAGCTGCATATTGGCACTTTTACGGATGAGGGTACTTTTGAAGGTGCGATACAAAAGCTTGGTCATCTTTGTGAGCTTGGAGTAAACGCGGTTGAAGTAATGCCGATTTGTCAGTTTCCGGGTGGCCGAAACTGGGGTTATGACGGTGTTTATCCTTATGCGGTTCAGAATTCTTACGGCGGAGTTGAGGGGTTCAAGCGTTTTGTAGATGCCTGTCATGGAATGGGTATGGCGGTTATACTGGATGTGGTTTACAATCATCTTGGTCCTGAGGGTAATTATCTTGAGCAGTTCGGGCCTTATTTTACTGACCGTTATAAGACGCCCTGGGGCAAGGCGATAAATTTTGATGACTGCTATTGCGATGCTGTAAGAAATTATTTTATTGATAACGCGATATACTGGTTTGACAAGTTTCGAGTTGACGGGTTGAGGCTTGACGCTGTTCACGCTATTTATGATCATGGCGCTTATCATATTATGGAGCATCTGGCTGACCGTGTTGAGAGTTTCGGGGAAAGTGTTAATCGTAAGTGTGTTCTGATAGCGGAAAGTGATCTTAATGATTCAAGGTATATTCGGGAAAACGCTTTTGGGGGGTACGGCCTTGACGGGCAGTGGAGCGATGATTTTCATCACAGTGTTCATTCCTTGCTGACAGGAGAGAGTAACGGTTTTTATGGTGATTTTGGTGAGATTGAACATTTTGTTCGTGCGCTAAACGAAGGTTATGTTTACAGCGGTCAGTATTCGGACTTCCGCAAGAGGAGGCACGGTAACCGTGGAAGTGATGTTCCAAGCGACAGGTTTGTTGTCTGTACGCAGAATCATGACCAGGTTGGCAACCGTCTCAAAGGTGAGAGGCTTATCAGTATAACGGATTTGAGGACCGCTAAGCTTAGTGCTGGTTTACTTATTCTGAGCCCTTATGTGCCATTGATATTTATGGGCCAGGAGTTTGGTGCACGGTCACCTTTTCTTTATTTTGTAAGCCATACAGATGAAGATCTTGTAGAGGCGGTACGTGAGGGTCGCAAGAGTGAGTTTCGCGGTTTTGGATGGGATGATGAGCCTGCGGACCCGCAGGGGATTGAGACATTTGAAAGGTCTAAGATAAACTGGGGCCGAGGCAGAGAGGATGAGGGCAGAAGGATTTTTAATCTTTACAAGGAGCTTTTGAAACTCAGGCGGGAAAAGAAGGAGTTAAGGCCTGGGGGCAGGGACAGTATAAGAGCTTACCAGGAACAGGACAGTACGGCAGTGGTATTGACGAGGACAGGTGAGGATAAAAAAATCTTTTGCTGTTTTAATTTTGGTGAAGATGCGGTTGAATTGAAAAGTATTGGCGGTGAGTGTCTTAAGGAACTTTTTGACAGTAATGACAGCAGGTGGTCAGATTCAGTTGAGCAGGATAAATCGGGGGCAAAAGAAAGTAAAACTATATTGGAAGCACGAAGCTTCAAGGTTTTTGAGATGGAGAAATAATGGAAAAATATGTTTGCATACATGGTCATTTTTATCAGCCCCCCCGTGAGAATCCATGGCTTGAGGAGGTAGAGCTTCAGGATTCAGCGAAGCCTTACCATGACTGGAATGACCGTATAACTGCGGAGTGTTACGGACCTAACGCTGCGAGCAGGCTTTTGGATGAGCAGCGTAAAATCATGGATATTGTAAATAATTATTCGAAGATGAGTTTTAATTTTGGTCCGACACTTCTTTCATGGCTCGAGGATCAGCGTCCTGATGTTTATGAGCATCTTCTTGAGGCGGATAAGGAGAGCATGAAGCATTTCGGCGGTCATGGAGCTGCGATGGCTCAATGTTATAATCATATGATTATGCCTTTGGCTAACAGGCGTGATAAAGTTACCCAGATTAAGTGGGGTATCCGGGATTTTGAGAGCCGATTCGGGAGAAAGCCTGAGGGTATGTGGCTTCCGGAGACGGCAGTTGACAGTGAGAGTCTCGAGATTATGGCAGAGCATGGCATAAAGTTTACGATTCTCGCACCGCGTCAGTGTTCGAAAATACGCAAGATCGGCGAAGAGGAATGGATAGATGTCAGCGGAGAACGAGTTGACCCGAGGCTTCCTTATCTTTGCAGGCTTGGCAACGGTATGGAGATGACACTTTTTTTCTATGACGGTCATATTTCTCAGGATATCGCTTTTAAGGGTTTGTTGAAAAGCGGGGCCGATTTAGCTAATCGTCTTTTGGGTACTCTGGATGACAAGAGCGAGTATGACAGTCAGCTTGTTCATGTGGCGACTGACGGAGAGACTTACGGTCACCATCATTATCACGGAGATATGGCACTGGCTTTTGCGGTCAATCATATTGAGAGCAATAATCTTGCGAAGATAACGATATATGCAGAGTTTCTTGAAAAGCACAATGCTGTTTATGAAGCTGAGATATTTGAAAATTCATCATGGAGCTGTGTTCACGGAGTAGAAAGATGGCAGAGCAACTGCGGGTGCTGCAGCGGTATGAACCCGAACTGGCACCAGAAATGGAGGGGCCCATTGCGCGGTGCCTTTGACTGGCTTCGTGATAATGTATGCCAGATATATGAGGATCAGATGAGTAAATGGACCGATGATCCGTGGAAGTGCAGAGACAATTATATCGATCTTATCCTTGACCGTTCTGACGAGAATATAGAGAAGTTTATCGAGGAGAATTTTCATACCAGACTCCAGTAAGAGGAGCTTGCTACGGCATTGAAGTGTTTAGAGATGCAAAGGCACGCGATGCTGATGTATACCAGCTGCGGTTGGTTTTTTGATGATGTTTCGGGAATAGAGACGATCCAGGTTATTCAGTATGCAGCCAGGGCCCTTCAGCTTGCTAACGAAGTGGAGCATGTTGATATTACAGATGCTTTCAAGAAATTATTAGACAGGGTTGTGAGCAATGTATCCAAGTACCGTACCGGACTGGGAGTTTACAGGGAACATGTTGAGACGTCGGCACTGGACCTTCTTCGTGTCGGTGCGCATTATGCGATAAGTTCAGTTTTTGAGGAAGAGCTTCCGGAAAAGGAAAAAGTTCAGCTTTACGCTTTTGATATTGAAAAGATCGAGGGAGAGAAAAGTATAGTCGGCAAGCAGCAGCTTATGATCGGACGGGCGAAGGTCAAGAACAATATCATTCTTGAAGAAGATGTTGTGACTTTTGCGGTTCTTCATCTTGGTGACCATAATCTTGTTGCAGGTGTGAGGTATTATCAGGGATTGAAGCAGGCATATTCAAAAAGTTTCGAGACGATTAAAGAGGCATTTTCGAAAAGTGATATCGCAAGGTGTATCGGTCTTATAGAGAAGAATTTTACGGGTCATACTTTTTCTCTGTGGCACTTGTTCAAAGACGAGCAAAGACGAGTTCTCAATCAGCTTCTCGAGCAGACAATTGAAGATGTGGAATCATCTATTCGCCAGATATTTGAAAATTATTATCCGATTATGCAGGGCATTCGTCAGATGGATGTTACATTGCCTCCGCTTTTGGCAAGTACGGTAGAGATGATGCTCAATACGGATCTTGTTAGTTCGGTGGAGCAGAATCCACCAGATCTTAAGCAGTTTAAGGAACTTCTTGATCAGGCGAGGGACTGGTCGAGTGAAATCGACAGAGATAAGCTGGGTTTTGTAATCGGTACGAGGGTTACAGAGCTTGTTCAGTCTTTGTATGATAATCCTGATGATCTTGAGAGTCTGGAGAGTTGCGTGAATCTTTTGTCGATGACTCAGGAGTGGGAGCTTAAGCAGGATCTGTGGCAGGCACAGAACCTTTACTTTGAGGTAGGCAAGGATCATTATCCAAACCGTAAGAAGGCTGACTCCGATGAAATGAAGGTTAAATGGGTTGAGGAGTTTACCAAACTCGGCGATCTTTTGAATATAAGGATAGAGTAATGAGATATCCAAGTGCAAGCTACAGGATACAGTTTACCGAGGAGCTTAATTTTTCCAGGGTAAGCAAGCTTTCTGGGTATCTTGGCAAACTGGGAATAAGCGATGTTTACGCATCACCGATATTTGAAGCTCGGCCAGGGAGTAATCATTTTTATGATGTTACGGACCCGACGAAGGTAAGTGAGAAGCTTGGGGGTATTCGGGCGTTTAATGATATGGTTGAGGCGTTCAGTGGCGAGGGTATTGGTCATATACAGGATATAGTTCCGAACCATATGGCTTATCATTACAGTAATTTGTGGCTTCGTGACCTATTGGAGAACGGTGAGCTTAGCAGCCGATATAATTTTTTCGATACGGTGCCGTTAGGCAAGCCGCGTCAATTTTCAGCGAAACTTTGTGCGCCATTTCTTGGGTGCCATTATTCAGAAGCTCTGCTTAGTGGTCAGATCAGGCTTGTTTATGACAGTAACGGTCTTGCGGTAAGTTATTTTGAGCATCGTTTTGCCCTTAAGGCGTCTTGTTATCTTAAGGTTTTTTTGCGTAATCTTAAAAAGCTCCAGGACAAGCTTGGTGACAGGAGCAGTTTGTTTACAAATTTTCTCGGCATAATATATCTTTTTGAGTCTGCAGACAGGCCAAACTTGGGTAAAAAAAGTGCGTGGAGCCATGCGGCTAAAATGCTTTACAATCTTTATTCGACTGAGGAAGTAATCCGTGAATATATAGATGAGTGCGTCGAGGTATTCAACGGCAAGCCAGGTCAGATGCAGACTTTGAATCCTCTGCACCGTATGCTGACCGAGCAGCATTTCAGGCTTTGTTTGTGGAGGACGGCGTCTGAGGAGATTAATTACCGCAGGTTTTTCGGTCTTAATGATTTTATATGTCTGAAGATTGAAAGGCCAGAGGTTTTTACGGCCTGGCATGAGTTGACGTTTAAGCTTCTTCACAGCGGTCAAATAACGGGACTGAGGATTGATCATATTGACGGTCTTTACAAGCCTTTTGAGTATCTTAAAAGGCTCAGGAGTAATGTTGGGGATGTTCCGATTTTTGTTGAGAAGATTCTTGAGCATGATGAGCAATTGCCCGCTAACTGGCCGATCGAGGGTACGACAGGTTATGATTTCATGAATTTTGTAAATCTGCTCTTTGTAAAAAAAGAGAACGAGGGAGCTTTTGACAGTATTTATCAGAACTTTACGGGTGATGAGGTTAATTACGATCAGCTTGTTTATGAATCGCGTAAACTGGCGATATCTCAGCAGCTCAATGCGGATTTTGAGAATTTAGCCGAGCAGGTTAAGGTTATGACGGTGCGGGGCAGGTTTGGTCAGGACGTTACCCGTTCGAAGTATAAGGAGGCTCTTGTTGAGCTTGCGGGGTGTTTTGAGGTTTATCGCACTTATCTGACACTTGAGCACAAGGCAAGTACGCAAGATTACAATTATCTTGAGGGTGCGTTTGAGAAAGCGAAGAAAAAAAGGCATGATCTCAGTTATGAGCTGAATTTAATCACTTCTATGCTGAAGCTTGATTTTTCATTAAAGCCAACGAATATCCGTAAAGATAAGCTTGAGGATTTTGTTTTGCGTTTTCAGCAGCTAACTGGGCCGGCGATGGCTAAGGGGTTTGAGGATACGTTTCTTTACCGGTATAATCGTCTGGTAAGTCTTAATGAAGTTGGCAGTTCGCCTGACATTTTCGGTTATAGCGTCGATGCGTTTCATGATGTTATGGCAAGGCGTTTTAAGAATGATCCACATTCAATGAATTCGACTTCCACTCATGACAGCAAGCGGGGAGAAGATGCCAGGGCAAGGATTAATGTTCTATCAGAAATACCTGACATTTGGCGCAGCAGGTGTAAGAAGTGGTCAGAGCTTAACAGCGGATTTAAGGTCAGGGCAGGTGATAAGCTTTGTCCGGACGGTAACGATGAATATATGCTTTATCAGTCGCTTGTTGGTTCAGTTCCTTTTGCCGGTGCAGGTGAGGATGAATTTATCGAGCGGGCAAAGAGGTATTTTATAAAGGCAATTCGTGAGTCCAAGCGGAACTCGAACTGGTTTGAGCCAGACAGTGATTATGAGCGTGGTGCCGGAGAGTTTGTAGAGAAGATATTCGGAGTTGAAGGGTTTGGGGGTTTCGGTGAGGACTTTATTGAATTTATGCAAGTTGTTTTTGATGCAGGTATGTTCAACAGTCTTTCCCAGGTTCTTCTCAAGATGGTTTGTCCTGGTTTCTGTGATGTGTATCTGGGTTCGGAGTTATGGAATTTTAGCTTTGTTGATCCTGACAATCGCAGGAGTGTTGATTTTGAAAAGCTTGGCCGATATCTTGATGAGAGTATTAAAAAGGCCAGGGAGGACAGGAAGTCTTTTTTAGGCGACCTTATTGAGAATCGTCGTGACGGGAGGATAAAGCAGTTTCTGATTTGGTCGGTTTTGAACGCAAGGAAATCAAACGCGGATCTTTTCAGTTTCGGCAGTTATGTGCCATTGGAAGCTGAGGGGGATATGAGTGATAATGTTATCGCATTCGGGAGGGAATTTAAGGGCAAATGCGCGGTTGCGGTATGCGGAAGGTTTTACAGTGAGTTGTGCGCGTCTGGGAAAGTGCCTTTGGGCAGGGAAGTGTGGGGAGATAATATTATAAGGTTGAAGGAATTTGGGAAAAAAGACTGGAAAGAAGTTATAAGTGATGTTAACATGAGGTTTGAAGACGAGATGTATTTAGGGGATGTGTTAGGGTCTTTTCCAGTTGCGGTATTGATAAGCAATTAAATTTTTTTACTAATTTATGGAATTTTAAGAAGGGAATCAAAATGTTGGTAAAAGTAGGGAATATGGCTGGTAAAATCTGGCAAACAATAGGGGAAAAAGGAGAAGTTAATGTATCGACACTTCCGAGGTCGCTGAAACAAAAGGGAGAACTGGTTTATCAGGGTCTTGGATGGCTTGCCCGAGAAAATAAGATTCAGTACAAGAAGAAAAGCGGCAAGACTTATGTATCTTTAACTCCTGGCGAGACTGTAGCCTATGACCTTTATCAGCAAACGAAGGGTTAGCTGCTTTTCGGAATCTGACATGAGGGTTTCATAAGGAGTAAATACCAGCTTTTGAAGTTTTTATCCAGACTATTAACATGTCATAGCTGAATAATTTACAGTTAATTTACAGTTTATTTACAGTTGATTGTTTTTTGTTGTATTTCTGTGCTAAAAAAGACAGATTCAGCTTCTGGTTATCTATTAGCGACTCTCATCTTTTCTATAAGTAAGACAATTTAGTTTATAGCCGATAATTTGTGAAAAACCGCTATATCTATCTATAATCATGTAATAAAAAGTGACATCAAGCTTAAATAGCCAAAGCTTTTTTTGTTTAACATTATATATTTCAAATAATTATACGAAAAATCTTTATAATTACCCTGCTAACAATGATAAAATATCTGTAAAAATATTAAAATTTTAATTGACTTTTTAGTGTAATAT
>CAZAYB010000143.1:0-7876 GCA_964489215.1 uncultured Pirellulales bacterium | reverse complement strand
CCGGCCGGGTCTTTTTAGGACTTTCACATCTTGCGTCCGTTTCGATAGCCGCCGCTCTTTCGGCGACGAGCGTTGGAATTCCCGCGAGTATCTGGCAGGAAAAAGGGAAAATAGACACGAAACCAGGCAGGCTTTTTATCGATATGGCAGAACTGGATGACATTGCCGGGGTTATAATAATGGCGATGATCTTTGCGGTTTTAACTGAAAAGCCAGAGGCGCAGCAGGAGGTTCAACTAACTGCTGCCTTGAAAAGTCTCGTTCTAATTATCTTTAAACTAATCGTTTTTACAATTCTATGTTTTCTTGCCTCGCAATACCTTGAACATCCACTTACGAAAAAATTACACGAAATTGAAAAGAGACCAGACCCTACGCTTGTAGTGATATCTCTGGGAATAATTATATCCGCAATCGCAGCGATTATAGGTTTTTCGCTTGCGATAGGTGCTTTTTTCGCAGGTATAATATTCAGCAGGGATCCCGATTCGATCAGGGACAGGACGGCACTGGATATAATATGTGATCTGTTCATACCCTTTTTTTTCATACACATAGGGCTTCAGATGGATTTGGCCATAAATATTCAGATACTAATTTTTACACTGGTCATACTGGCAGCGGCAATAGCTGGTAAGTTTATCGGGACTTTTATACCTGCTCTGCCTTTAACGGATAAAAAAACAGCCGTCACGCTTGCAACAGGTATGATCCCAAGAGCGGAAATAACGCTTATAATCGCTCAGACAGCCCTGAACAAAGACATATTGAATCAGAATGTATATATCTCTATAGTGTTTACAGTTTTAATTACTTCAATAGTACCAACGCTTATTTTAAGAAGACAGTTACAAGAAATTTAAGATATTCGCTAAAAAGACAATCAGGAAAATCCTGAATTTTTATAGATAAATTCCTTATTACATTTTATATTAAGAGATTTATAATAATTCATGCTTTTTCATATACCTCGCTTAAAGTAAAGCATAAGAAGGTATAAGCAGCATGGATGGATTGAATGTAAGCTGAGTTACTTTTATGGAGTGTGTATGTGGCTAAAATGGCTGCCTTGGAAGTTTATGATTCGCAAACTCGCCCGTTACCACGGTTTTCTGGACCCTGTGGCAATATGGTCATATTTTCAGAATTTCTCTCAACCCTCAGAGGTTGCCGGGCCTATAGAACTTATTCGCGACAGCGCGGTTTTTCATTCACGGGGACTGATAAATTGCCGTGCGATACCTCAAAATCTTGACTGGATTTGGCCTTGGTGGATAAACCAGCAATTTAATCCGCATAATAAAACGTTTATACCGCGTGCTTTTTCGCTTACTTATGTAAATCTTACTCACCGGAACTGGACTGCAGTTGGTCAGCCTGATTGTTCTTATTATCCGATTATTGATCCGAGCGGGCTGGTTATGCCGCACTGGGACGGATGGTCGATTGATTTTTTCATAATAGATGACCATGGCAACTTATATGCACCATCACGAACGAAACAAAACCCGACACAGCAGTACAGTTTCGACAAAGGTTTGTCGGTCATAACAAGACATAATATTAATGATGATGTTCTGTGTTGCGTAACGAAAATGGACGTTGCGAATTCAAGACCGATTTGCGAAATCAGCGTTTCCTCAGAGTTAAAGAAGCCTTGCCGTTTAGCTGTTTCTCTGAGGCCTTTTAATCCCGAGGGAATAAGCTTTGTTCACCAGGTAGAATACGACCATGCACAAAAAACATGGACAATCAATAATAAGGACAATCTAAGTTTCAGCCAGGAACCCGATGAGCATTATTTAAGTGAGTACAGTCGAGGCGATGTGATAAATAATCTTCTTAATAATAAAGGTTTAACCAGTGACAAAATCAAATGTAAAGTAGGGCTGGCTACCGCTGCGGCGGTGTTCAATTTAAAGCCTGACAGTAAAAACACTATTGAGATCACTGTTCCGCTGGATACTCGAAAAGCAGATATAAAACTTCCACCTTCCAAGGCTCCGGCAGAGGTGTGGGAAGAAAGTCTCAATGATTATTGCAGAATAAGCCTTCCTGACAAGCATAAGCAGTTTCTCTACGACACGGCTGTCCGTTCGGTGATTATGCATTCTAACCAGCAGGAAGTTTATCCTGGCCCGTTTACTTACAAAAGATTCTGGTTTAGGGATGCTGCCTTTATATTATACTCGATGCTATGCGCAAATATAAACAACAGGGTTAAAAACATCCTTGACACATACCCTAAAAAGCAAAAGCTCAACGGATATTTTCAGTCGCAGTACGGGGAATGGGATTCTAACGGTCAGGCTTTGTGGATAATGGACCAGTACCGGCGGTTTACAAATCAAAAGCCCAACGAAAAATGGCTCAGGACGGTTGAAAAGGGTGCCGAGTGGATAATAGGCAAGTGTACGGAGGATGACGGTACAGATCATGCCGGACTTTTGCCGGCAGGATTCAGCGCAGAGCATTTTGGACCTAATGATTATTATTACTGGGATGATTTCTGGGCGGTTGCCGGTTTCAACAGTGCCGCTGATACAGTACGGGAAGCCGGTCGCCAGGACGATGCGGATAAATATAAAAATGCTTCTTTGGAACTGCTTGGCCGTATTGATAAAAGTGTTGAAAATGTACAACAGAAACTGGAGGTCTCATCCATACCTGTTTCATGCAACCGCAGGATGGATTCGGCTGCGATAGGTTCGCTGGCGTGCAGGTACCCGGCTCAAATATACTCTTCAAATGATAAGAGGCTTTTAGAAACTGCCGATTATCTTTACAGCAATCACTGCTTCAATAACGGGTTTCTGCTCGATGTCTCACATTCTGGAATAAATGCCTATCTTACACTGCACCTTGCACAGGTTTTTATGCAGTCAGGAGATGAGAGATTTATGCCGCTTTCAGATGAAATTGCCAAACTTGCAAGCTCGACCGGCCAATGGCCCGAAGCAATACATCCCCAAACCATGGGCGGATGTATGGGCGACGGTCAGCATATTTGGGCAGCGGCAGAGTGGATTATTTTTATTCGAAACTCACTGGTCTATGAAGATACTCAGAGGAAGGAACTGATTATAGGTTCAGGTATATGTAAAGACTGGAGCCAGTCGATGAATAAAATACAAATCGGACCGGCACCTACAATATGGGGACAGCTCAATGTTGAATTCACTTTCACAGATGATTCTGCTAACATTAAATATGATGCGAAATGGCATAATAATGCACCAAAGATGACAGTGAAGATACCCGGATTTGAAATTGGGTATTTCGAGAAAGGCAATAGCCAACTCAAGGTTAAAAGGAAAGCCGCAAATTGAATATTCTTATGATGACAAATTCATATTTGCCCCGGATAGACGGCGTAGCGAACTCTGTAAAAGCTTTTATGAACCTTTACAGGGAGATGGGACACCGAACTATAATAGTTGCACCTGAGTACGAAAATCAAAATGAAGATGAAAATGATGTTATAAGACTGCCTTCTATTCAGCATTACAGCAATATTGATTATTCTGTAGTGCTCCCAATACCCGGCTATCTCGATTCCAAACTTAAGGATTTCAGTCCTGACATCATTCATTCTCACCATCCATTTCTGATCGGCAGTACTGCTCAGCGATTATCCGCAAGATTAAAGATACCTCTGGTGTTTACACATCATACTCGGTACGAATTATATACCCATTACACTCCGTTAGAATCACTAAATATGAAAGAATTTATCATTTCGCTTTCCAGCGGCTACGAAAATTTGTGTGACTGCGTTATAGCTCCCAGTAATTCGATCAAAGATATCCTGCTCGAAAGGAAAGTAACTTCGAGGATTGAGGTTATTCCGACAGGTGTGGATGCGGACCGTTTTACAGCCGGTAACGGAAAAGCCATAAGAGAAAAATTCGGGATAAAAGATGATACGTTTCTTTTCGGATATGTGGGACGTGTTGCTAAGGAAAAAAATCTTGCTATGCTCGCAAGAGCTGCGCTTGAGTTTATGAGACGTACCGAAAATACAAGTTTCCTGCTTGTTGGGGACGGGCCGGTAAAGCCTTACCTTCAGCGGCTTTTTATAAATAAAGGTCTCAGCGAAAGAGTTATTTTTACTGACAGTCTGACCGGCGATGACCTGATAAACGCGTATAATGCTATAGATGCTTTTGTGTTCTGCTCAAAAACGGAAACACAGGGTATGGTTATCACCGAGGCTATGTCGGCAGGCGTTCCGGTGGTGGCTCTTGATGCTACAGGAATAAGTGACGTCCTACGGGACGGACAGAACGGCTATCTTGTCAAGAATGAAAACAAGGACGAGTTTGCCGATGCTCTGGAAAAATTAAAAAATCTTGACGGGAAGAAACAGCATAAAATGAAAAAACACGCACGGAAAACAGCTGAAGAATTTTCGATTGAAAATTCGGTTAAAAAAATGCTTGCTGTTTACAAGGATGTTATAACTGGATTCAGGAAAGATACAGAGAAGGACGAAAGTTTCTGGGAAAAAGCTCTAAAACAGATTAAGGCCGAACTTTCAATGTTCAACAATGCAGTAAAAGCAGTAGAGAAAGGCTTGTCAGGTAAATAGTTTTTCCATGATTTCAAAGATCGGTAAATATTATTATCGCCTGAAAAGACTGTTCGCAGGTATTTTGAACGGCACAAGATGATATAATCATCAAATTGCGTTTTCTTTCAAGCGTTTAATGAGTAATTTTTTAAGTAAGCAAGGTGAACTTTAATGGATTCTAAGACAAGGGTGTTAAAAGCGTTGAATCATGAAAAGCCTGATAAGGTGCCGTTTAATTTCTGGATGGACAGAAAGCTTATGGCTGAGTACGAAAAGAAAATTGGTCATCGTCACTGGAGGGTTACTCATTTCGGGGCGGATGTCATAGAATCCTTTCACAAGCTTGCATTTCCTTCAGGCCCGACCCGGGAAAAGGATGGGATAGTTTGGCACACTGAACCTTTATTTAATGACTGGAAAGAGGCGGGTCAGATAAAGCTTCCCGATCCTGATGATGAAGATGTTTACAGTCTTCTCAAGGCTGATATTGAAGAATTTCCTGACAAGGCAGTGTTGCTTAACATAATCACTCCCTGGGGTGTTATTGCCCAGATGAGAACGTATGAGCGTATTTACATGGACATGTATGAGCACGCCGAACAGTTCAGGAAATTCAGTAGAAAGCTTGCCGATATCATGAATACAGTTGTCGAAAAGGCCTGCAAACTGGGAGTAACAGCGGTATATATCCAGGAGGATCTTGCTTCAAGCCAGGGACTTTCGATGTCGCCGGAGATGATAAAAGAGTATTGCCTTGATTACGCTGAGGATTTTGTCAGAATTGCAAAATCGTATGGTAAGCCGGTTTTGTTTCATTCTGACGGAGCAGTTCTTGATTTGATAGATTTACTTCTGGACTTCGGCTGCGATGCAGTTAATCCTTTACAGCCGAATATTGTTGACCCGAGAGCCTTCAAGAAGCGGTACGATAACAAGATCTCCGTTTATGGTGCGCTGGATAATTGTTTTCTTATTCCTCAGGGCACACCTGAGCAGATTCATGCACACGTGCTCGAAACATTTGACATTCTTGGAAAACCAGACGGCAGCTTAATTTTTTCCACTCATGATATACCTTATGATACACCGGGTGAAAATGTTGAAGCTATGGTTAACGCTATAAATGAGTGCAAATATTAAGGCAGACTATAACTTATCAGAAGGCAGTTTCCAGTTGCTGAAGAGTTTTTGCACTGCGTGTCGCTAAAAAAGATTCAATTTTAAGTATTACTTTAAAGAGTTTCCAGCCAGTTTGCGGCGAGCTTAGCAAAATCGGGCAAGTTTACCTTTCCGTCCATGTTTACATCCGCTCGTTCGTAATAATCGTTGTGTGTCGATGCCTCATCTTTAAGCCAGTAATAAGCAAGCTCAGCAAGGTCATAAGTATTAACTGTGCCGTCGACGAATAAGTCACCTGCCAGCGGTTCGGTATTGAAAACTAATGTGAAAGTATCGGAAGGCTCATACTGACCCATTTCATCATATAATTGCCATGTAATCCAGAATAAAGAGGTTCCATCAACAGCCTGATAAGACATGTGCATGTGAGGGTCGCCGCGCAGAGCATGGATTTGGCTGTGGTTAATCGGAAGATCTAAATCATTAACATCATCAATTGTAAATTGCGGATAATCTTTATGAACGACTCTTAGGCCAGATGAAATTGAAACACATTCAATCATTATTCTGTAATCCTGATTTGGCGTTCCAGCAGGACACCGGTTAGGGTCATAAGTGTAACTGGCATGGGGATTGGAGTCCTGAAAGCCGTCAAACCCTGGTTCACCAATTCGCCATTTATAACTGGAAAAGATGCTTTTAGACAGAGGGTAATACCAATTAGCATAAGAGGGTGTACCGGAGCTGCGGTATTTTTGATGACAATCCACGAACAGTTTATTGTCGTCATCAGTACCAGAAATGCCATCTTCATTTATACCTATAATTAAGTGATCCAGCGGACATTCCGCATATACATGGGCAGCGGCGAAGACCAAAAAGATAATTAAAAATATATTACGTTTCATTTTTATATTCCTTTATATTCATTTTATGGATTGCTGGGCCACGACGGAGCCGACTCCGGATACCAGTAGCATTTGCCGGGCCATTCGTATGTTTCTTCAAATTTCAGTGTCTCTGCATGTCCATCTGCGAAAAGGTAATTTGATTTTCCCATGTGACGGTCCCATGCTATAAACTTTTTAGCGTATTCGACAGAGCCTTCCCATGATTCAGGATGTATGTGGTCAGCCAGCCGAAAATTTTCTGTATCCGGAGCTTCACTGATCCAAATGCAGTACATTGGTTTGCGGATCGAATCGACGCGATTGTAACGGTTCTCAGAGCCGCCGTATCTGAAGCATACAGGGTCCAGCAGAGCATTGACCGCATAACTTGAAAAGCGTTTGTCCTGCTGCTGGCTGAGAGGTCTGTCCCAGTCAACAAAGTTTTTGGATTTATCGCCTGGACAGTGAAAGAGCAACTGTTCATCTGTATATTTTGACAAGACCCGAAGCCAATATTGATCAGGATTCGTAATATGGCAGGAGCTTGGAGGCAGATGGTTTTGGCTGTCGATTATATATGCCTGGACGGCAATTCCGGTTTGCCTCAGATTGCTGAGGCATACAACCTTCCTGGCTTGCTGCTTGGCTTTATTCAAAGCAGGCACTAAAATGCTGAGCAGCAAAGCAATAATTGAAATCACAACTAAAAGCTCAATCAAAGTAAAACCGTCAGACTGATAGACAGTTGAATTATAACCGGGGCAGTTTTTGCCACCCCGGTTTAAAAATGTTTTATTTACTTGCTGCATTTCTTCTTTCTGTTTCTTAAAAGCGGCATTAAACCCATACTTAAAAGCAATAAGGAAGCAGGTTCTGGAACTGTCACAAAAGCAAACTCAAAATTATCCGATGCTGTGTACATACCACTTGCATCATAAGCTGAAAATGTTGCTGTAACTTCCTGGCCAATATCAGGCGTAAGCCAGAAGTGAAAAAGCATATGCTCATGAATGCCCCATGCATTTTTATCTGACAGCCATTCTTTGTGCAATTCCAAAGATCCACCATCATTAGCAAGTTCGGAAATTATCGTGTCATCTTCGGCAAGCAGGAAAAAGTCATCTGAAGGAACAGATGATCCCTCGCGTTTAATATAAATTTCCCATTGGGGGGTTGTGCTCTGATCAATGCTTTCAAGATTCCATTTGCCTTGCGGCCCATGAGCCGAATGCCATCCATTGATATGTTCATATCCAGCCGGGTCGCCGTAACCTTCTGACTGGCTATATTGAAA
>CAZAYB010000142.1:0-7900 GCA_964489215.1 uncultured Pirellulales bacterium | reverse complement strand
GAAGAGGGCTTAGGTTAGATTGATATAAAAGGGTCGGCCTGCAGACGCTCGTCGATTTTTGGGCCGGCCCTGTTTTTAAGAGTTTCAGTCAGTGAAAAAGTTAATTGAAAATTAGTTAGTGGTCAAAAATTGGAAAGGAAGAAGACAATGAAAAAGTTAATGATGATTTTAGCAGTAGCAATGATGGTAAGCGGTATCGCAAGTGCAACAACAGTCAATTGGAAGGGTATGACCTGGACACACGCAAGTTCAGGAATCGACAGTATTAGCACAAATATCCTTGGTAATGGAAATTTAGAAATTTCAGTAGATAATAATACAAATGATCCTTCACCGGCATATGATAACTGGGCACTTTCTACGGATGTCAGTGGACTTGGCTTAAACGTTGCCAATGGTGGGTGGATTGAAATATCTTTCCAAGGCAAAAGTAATGTTGATGAAGGCGGCCCCCGGGCTTTTGTCGATACTTCCGAGTCTGGTACCGAGACGATGTTTCAGTCGGGTCACCACCCTGGTTACAATGACCTTTATTCTAACAGTCATACTTATGTTTCCGGCACTGGCTTTGTTCGCGAGGACTGGTACAGCGGACCAGCTCGTGATGACAATGTTCATACGATGAAGGTTGGTTTGCGTCAGGGTACAGGCGAAGCTGATTTTTATCTGGACGGAAATCTCTTGAGTACTTATGCCTACGATTCCACACTCCAACTTTTTGAGACGGTTTATCTTGGCGTAACCGCTGACGGAGATAGTGACGATGCGACCGGTATTGGTGAGTATGTTGACTTTAAGTACGGCACAGGGTATGTTCCCGAGCCGGCGACGATGGTAATTCTTGGTTTGGGCGGTCTTGGACTTCTTAGGAAGAAGAGGGCGTAATAAAGTTTAAATAGATAACAATGGGTCTGGGCCTCTAAATGGAGGAGGCCGGGCCTTACTTTGAAAATTTAATCAATCAGTAAAAAATATTTTGAAAGGTTAATGAAGTGAAAAATACGAAAATAATTACAACATGCATGCTTGTCGTATCTCTTGTTCTTTTTTGTGCAACGGTTAATGCAGCGACCGTTACCGGACAACCCGGCCTTAATCCAGAATTTAGTGGTTCATATTCAATTGAAAGCGGTATTCTCAATGTTGAAACCACTGTTATAAATGCTGCAAAAGGGTCAAATCCGTATGACCAGGACTATTTTGCATTGGGTCTGGACACAGACGCTGACGGACTCTGGGATGTCAACTCGGACGGTTTGTTGGTATATGATTATTATGGTGGAAAAGGAGCTACATGGCGGCCTGTAGAAAGTCTTGAGTATAGCGGTGGTGTATGGGATTGTCCCTGGAGCGACACTTATTATCAACCAGGTGAAGCTGGTTGGCTGACCGGTGCAAGTATGCAATCATATTCTTCCGGCGATGACTTGATATACGAGGCTTCTGTTCCTCTTGCATCATTGGGGTTGGCGGAAGGTGACGTATTTGGTATGCAGATACAAGTACGGGATAAAAATACGAATTTATACAGCGGTAATGGTATAGTTATTAATTATTGGGCTCCTAGCAATGCATTTAATAAGCTTTATGATGCCAGTCAGTACAACCTCGTTCCTGAGCCTATGACGATGTGTTTGCTTGGTTTGGGCGGTCTTGGACTTCTTAGGAAGAAGAGGGCGTAGGTTTGATTGATATAAAAGGGTCGGCCTGCAGACGCTCGTCGATTTTTGGGCCGGCCCTGTTTTTAAGAGTTTCAGTCAGTGAAAAAGTTAATTGAAAATTAGTTAGTGGTCAAAAATTGGAAAGGAAGAAGACAATGAAAAAGTTAATGATGATTTTAGCAGTAGCAATGATGGTAAGCGGTATCGCAGCGGCAAATTGGGACACATTTGTAATCCGTGAATCAAATGACGGTACTAATACTCAGCCAACTATTACATCTAATCCAACAGGATATCCAGGCTGGACAGAATTTGGTGTTACTTTAGGCGGCCAAAAGGCAGGTTGGGCAACCAATTTGGCAAATGGATATAAAGTAGGAGACATTGTTTCTTTAAGCATTACTCGTCATTCAACTTCTACAGGCTATGCACCTTATTTTAATATATGGATTAAAGATGATGACGGTGACTACGCGGTTCTTGCTAATGAACCAAGTAACCCTGAATGGAATTTGGATTCTGCGTATGACACTACCTGGGATATATTGAAGGATAAAACAGCGAAAATATATGAGGAAGGCTCGTCCTTTGATATGCCTACGGGTTCTACATTCGCCGATTTCGCAGATTATGTTATTGAAGCACCTTCGGCAGCTCCCTCTTCGAGCGGCACTGGAGCACCTGATGACTTAAATGCTACAAGTTATACGGCTTACGGCTTCAATTGGGTTTTCGGTGACACACAAAGCAACTATGTTGGTGGTCACTTGGCTAAAAACCCAACTATAGTCGTTCCTGAGCCTATGACGATGTGTTTGCTTGGTTTGGGCGGTCTTGGGCTTCTTAGAAGGAAGAAAAGGGCGTAGGTATTTAGTATTTTTATAATGATATTGAGGCATCGGCCGAAGATCGCTGACTGATTTTGGGCCGGTGCCATTTTTTTGATCTTATTATTTGCTGGTAAATCGTTATGTTTTTACAGTTCAAGATTAATTATTAGCAGAGTGTAAATAAAAAAAGACCGGCGTGCGGGAACGCCGGTCGACTGGAAATCCAAAAGAGGGCACAAATGGATTCTGGTGAATTATGGGGTTTGCAGTTTTATTTTGAATTCATTGAGATATTTTGGTTTTTTTGTTTAGCATTTGCGTAAGCATTCACATTTTCGAGTTTGTAGCCGAACTTGTTTTTTGCTTCAGATTTGATGTATGCCATTAACTTAGGGAGGTCTTTTTGCGGTTCAATTTCGTATGGTTTGTTTTTTAATTTGAGTACCTTTACGATTTTCGCAGTTTCCCATTCTTTGGGCTGAATTGTAAGCTTTGCAGTGAATCCGAGTTTTTCAAGCATATCAAGGTTTGGTACTGGCAATGCAGCAGGTATTTGTTTTGAGCAAGTGTATGGTATCAGGGTTGGTGTTACGTATCCATCGTCAAGTCCGATGTCGAAGTTTCTTTTTTTCATGTCTACTATTATTTGTCCAGAAAACCACAGGTCTCTTACGGATTCAGTGGCGTCGATGGCCTGGTCCAGTGAGATTGCACCGAGCTGTTTCAGCTTTTGGTTTATAAGTATTGTCATGGCCTGGTTGTAGTCTTTTTTATTTTCATCGATAGCTTTTATTGCCAGTTTTATTCCGAGCAGATTTGAGTAGTTATCCTCCCATGAGAAAGCAGAAGGGAATTCTGGAATAACTCCAGTGCATTTGAATCCAAACCATACGAGTACTTCGTGCCATGTTGTGCATGTGAAAGTAAGGTACTGTGCGATGTCTCTTGCTGCCAGGTCTGCGTATCGGTACTTCTGAGTTCCGGAGAGTTTGTTCCAGTTTTTTGGGTAATCAATTTTCATGCAGTACATCGAAGGTTCGACGACCATTCTGAAAGCGTATTGGGGGTCTTTGTTTAGTATGTGTTCTTTTGTTTTTTCGTAGAGGTATTTTGTGTGGTCTGCAGCGATTCTCAAATGTGCGATGTCAATGTGTCCGCCTCGGCAAGTATACACAATTCCGTTTGATTCGAAGGGGTTGTATGTGTAGGAGTGCGGGCCGAGTTTTTCTGGGTTTACGAATTTTGATCCGATTGTTGATGACGGATAGAATCCGAGCCTTAGTCTTGGCTGAGACTGACAGCCGGTAAAGATTAATAATACGCTTGTCAGTGTAGTTATTCTTATTTTATTAAGGAGGTCAAGACTTCTCACTTTGAAACTCCTAACATATATTTGGTTTATAATACTGTTATCATCTTTTTTATCAGTCATTTTTGAGGTGATGTTAATAAAGGGTTTTGAAAAAAAGTAAAAAATTGATGAAAAGGATGATATCAGCATGAAAATTAAGGTTTTTTATCAGTTAAAATTTGGTGAGTTTTATTTATAGGACTTAATGTGTTACAGGAAATCGGTTTATCAGCACTGAAAAGCGCGTTGGATATATCAGTTATAAGTTTCGGTGCGGCGATTTTTATATGATGAAGGAAATTGTTACGGGTATCCTTAAAATTGAAATTGTCAGACCTGATTTTTCTAAATTGGTAATTGACTATCGTTGAAAAATGTCTATAAGTGAGCAATTATTGGAGCTAAGATAATTTTTAAGGAGTATTTTGGGCAATTGATTTTTCGGAGAAGGGTTTTAAATATAAGGTGTTAGGTTTAGATGGTTAAGAATAGCGTTAGCAAGGTTCTTATAGCTGATGATCATGGTGTTATGCAGGACGGTCTTGTTTTTCTTTTGTCAAGGCAAAAGGATATCAAGGTTATCGGTCAGGCTTATAGTGGTCAAGAGGCAGTTAAGATGGCAGAGGAGCTTTTGCCGGATATTATTATTATGGATGTTAATATGCCGGGGATGGATGGTATTACTGCTGCTGAGCATATCATGGGCAAATATAAAAATATAAAGATTCTGTTTCTGTCGGCGTATTCTCATAAGGATGTTTTTGACAGGGTTATGAAGTGCGATGTTTCGGGTTTTATGGTAAAGGATTCGACATTTGATGAGCTTGCTGAGGGTATCCGTACGGTTAAGGATGACAGGTATTATGTCTGTTCGAGGACGAGGGAGATGCTGGCGGATAATTTTGTTCACAGCCTTCAAAGAGAAAGCGATGAAGGATTGAGCAAGCGGGAATATGATGTGGTGCGTCTGCTTGCAGACGGCAAGAACAGTAAGGAGATAGGCAGGGAGCTGGGGGTTAGTTACAAGACAGTTGATGCGTGCAGGCGAGAGGTTATGCGTAAGCTGAATCTTGAGAGTTTAGCGGATCTGGTGAAGTATGCTATTCGCAGGGGGATATCGCCGCTTTGAAGGTTATGTATTTTGAATACATTTAATTTGTAAGAGAGGCTGGGGTTTTAGTTTGGGGTAGCCGGGAACAAGAACATTTTTTTATGTTCTTCATTTTTTATAAAATCTTAATTTTATTATAACAAATCATTTAATTTTGTTGTCAATCCAAGCCATGTTTATCTCTTGTTACAGGTAAATATCCAGCTGTTATAGGTGAATCCCTTAGCTGCTTTAGCATTTTGCTTGTGAAAATAGCCAATTACATGTCAATTATGTTAATCTTGGCGACGATAAGTTAATTCGTCAGGCGAGACAAAAATTGCTGACATAAATTTTTTAACATTTAATTATGGATTATTAAATGTGAATGGCAGCGGATAGCCGAGAAGAGAAACTTAAATTGAAAGTGTTCAAAATGATTAAAAAAATGACAATAGGCAAGAAATTAGTTTTGGGATTTGCATTAACTCTATTATTGCTGGTTACGGTTTCATTTTTTTCATACACGGGCCTGAAAAAAGCTGCAGAAGGATTTGGGAGATATCGGCATACTGCATTGAATACCAATCTTTCCGGTAGAGTTCAAGCAAATATGTTAACGGCGAGACTGAAAGTAAAAGATTATGTTAAAAGCGGAAGTGATGAAGACAAGTCAGGGTTTGAGGAGAGATTTAGCCAAATGGCTGCATTTATTAGCCAGGCAAAGGAACAAATCACAGACCCCGAAACATCAGAAATGGTAAAGGAAATTGATAATAATACTCGAGAGTATAAAGAAGGTTTTGCCGAAATTGTTGTTCTTAAAGAAAAAAGAAACAATTCAGTAAATAACGTATTAAATGTAATTGGCCCTGAAATGGAACACGACCTTACGGAAATAATGATTTCGGCGCAAAAGGATGATGATATGACCGCTGCATTTAATGCCGGTCTGGCAATGAGACATTTGCTTCTTGCTCGCCTTTATGTTGTAAAATTTCTTGAAACCAACAGACAGGACGAAATTGACAGGGTTAAAAGCGAATTCAGTGAAATGCAGTCCAAACTCGATACACTTAAAGCTGAATTAGACAATGAAAACCGTAAAAAACTTCTGAATAATTTGATAGAAAATAAAAATAAATATGAAATTTGTTTTACCGGCCTGGTTGATACAATATTTACCAGAAATGATATTATTGAAAACACTCTCGATGTAATTGGACTTAATGTTGCGAAGAAAGTCGAGGATATTAAGCTCATATATAAAAATGAGCAGGATAAACTGGGACCCGTTCTGACGGCATCAAATAAAAGAACGATAGCTATTGTTATGGCAGTCAGTATAGCAGCAGTTATTTTTGGAATTACATTGTCAATTTGGCTTACTCATTCTATTAATTCTGCACTTACGCGAACAATCACATCGTTAAATGTAAGTGCTGAGCAGGTGGCCAGCGCTTCAACTCAGGTTTCTTCTGCTTCGCAATCACTTGCAGAAGGAGCGACCGAGCAAGCAGCGGGATTGGAGGAAACATCTTCGAGTTTGGAAGAAATGTCATCGATGACCAAGAAAAATGCTGAGAGTGCTCAGCAGGCAAATATGTTATCCGACACTGCCTCTAAAGGTGCAAATGAAGGCAGTAAAGCCATCGAGAACATGAACAAAGCAATAAACGAAATTCAGAAATCATCTGAAGAGACATCAAAAATAATTAAAACTATTGATGAAATAGCTTTTCAGACGAATTTACTTGCTTTAAACGCTGCTGTTGAAGCAGCCAGGGCAGGTGAAGCAGGCAAGGGATTTGCAGTAGTTGCAGAAGAAGTCCGTAACCTTGCGATGAGAAGTGCTGAGGCAGCAAAGAATACTTCAGAAATGATTGAAGGTTCTGTTAAGAATTCTTCTAATGGCGTTGATATAGCTTCAGAAGTTGCCAAAAAATTCGAAGAGATTGTTACCGGGATTACAAAGACCAGTGAATTGGTTACTGAAATTGCTGCCAGTTCCGAAGAGCAGGCTAAGGGTATAGAACAGATTACGACCGCAGTAGCTCAAATGGACAAGGTTACCCAACAAAATGCAGCTAATGCTGAGGAAAGTGCCAGCGCTTCGGAAGAGTTGAATTCCCAGGCAGAAGCAATGAATGCTGAGGTTGATAATCTGATTTTATTAGTGGGAGGTAAGTCAACGGATTCCAGAAACAAAAGAAGCCCACAGAAAAAATGTGAACCTACCCAGCTTAAAAGAAGTGACAAAGTATTTCACCAAATAAGTTCAGATACTAATGACAGTGAGAATAAAACCAGTTCAAAGAGTTCAGGTAGTGTCAATAAACAAGAAGAACTTTTTGAAGAATTCAAGAGTTTTAACGAATAAGCTCCCAATTTCATGTTCTGACTTGCCCAGGCAGGAATCACAGCTTGCCTGGGCAAAGTCGTATAGAATCATTTATTTAAATATTTTTCATTTCTCTGAGATTGATTATCGATGGTAAAGAAATCTGTAATACGAGTATTGCTTGCTGACGACCATCAAATAATGCTGGAAGGTTTAAGGCTGCTTCTTTCGAAAGAGGATGACATGGAGGTTGCAGGTTATGCATGTACGGGCAGAGAGGTAGTTCAGGAAGCAGCGAATCTTTTGCCAGATGTTGTTGTTATGGATGTCCGAATGCCGGATATGGACGGCATAAAAGCTTCTGAATTAATATCCAAAAAGTATGAGGGTATTAAGATACTGGTTCTTTCAGCCTATTCCCATAAGCATATAATCAACAAGGTGCTTGAGTCAGGGGCGGACGGTTTTATAATGAAAGACTCTGCTTTTAAGGAGCTGGCAGAGGGAATACGAATGATAATAAATGATAAGTACTATGTTTGTTCGAAAACAAAGGATCTTTTGGCAGATAATTTTATTGAACAATACAGAAAACAGCGTCAGATTGGCTCAAAAAAAAGTAATAAA
>CAZAYB010000141.1:0-7929 GCA_964489215.1 uncultured Pirellulales bacterium | reverse complement strand
ATCACCCCCCGCTTCCATAAGACCTGCAAGAATATTATACTCACTGTTGGTAAGATTTACCTCACACGAACCAACCGTTACTTGCCGACGCGATGGAACAACCCTCACTGACCCTGATTTCAAAACCCGCCCGTTGACACCGCCTTTGCGAAAACGCCTCAGAACTGCCTCTATCCTCGCAACAAGAACATCTATATCAAACGGCTTGGTTATATAATCATCAGCACCGACCTTCAAACCAACAACAACATCAGTATTCTTATCCTTGGCAGTCAAAAGAATAACCGGAATATCCGAGCTGAACTTCGTATTCTTGATCTTCGCCGTAAGGTCGATTCCGCTCGCTTCCTCCAGCATAATATCAAGCAAAACAAGATCAGGTACAAATCTGTTTATTTTGATCATAACCTCATCTGCCCGCTGACAGGTCGCTACCGTAAAACCTTCGTTCTCAAGGCTCATCGCCAAAAGCTCAAGAACATCTGCTTCATCATCAACTATCAGTATACGTGCATCCATACCCTGATTATACAAAATCAATTCTGAAAATCTACATAAATAATTAGAAATACTTCAGATCAAAACAAATATAAACATAAGCATAGAATATCAAAAATCTTAAATGAAATGCCGTTTTCAATCAGGCTCTAATCCGCCATTTCCCCAAAACAGACCTGAAACGAAATCTCACTCACCTGACTTACCTTCAGAAACACTGACAGCTTCATCATCATCAGCTGCAGTCGATTCACTGTACAACGGAAGAGTAAACCTGAAACAGCTCCCCTCGCCAACAACACTGTCAACACACAGCCTGCCGTCATGCATCTCAACAAGTTCCTTCGCAATCGACAAACCAAGACCGGTCCCATGCTCACCAGGACCTGCCATAAGATTAATCTGAACAAAACGGTCGAATATCCGGTCTATATCTTCGTTGCTCAAACCGGGACCGTTATCCTTAACACAAACCTCAATCTCATCAACATTTCGGCTAACTATCAGATCTATCTTACCGTCCATATTGATAAACTTAACTGCATTGCCGATAAGATTCGTCAGTATCTGGATCAGCCTGTCCCTGTCTGCATAAACAATCAAAGCCTCGCTGGGAACCTGGCTCTTTATCTTAATGCCCTTAGCCTCGGCCAGATGACTCAACGACTCGACAACCTCACCAACAACTGTATTAAAACTCACTGAACAACGCTTGAGTTTCATCGTACCTGACTCGATCTTAGATATATCAAGAAAATCCGATATTATCCTGCTTAGCCTGTCAACACTGCGGTCAGCAATCTGAAGATTACGCATCAGCTTACTGCTTATCTTGCCCATAACTCCTGCCATTGCATTGGATATAATATTCTTGAAAATGCACAAAGGAGTACGAAGCTCATGACTTACCGTCGATACAAACTCACTCTTCAAACGGTCATGCTCCTTAAGAATCTTGTTCGCTCGACGAAGTTCAATCTCCGCTAGCTTAGCCTCGGTTATATCACGGGCATATAAATTCACATAATCGTATTCACTTATCGGTGAAAATACTATCGAAAAATAACGATTCTTGCACTTAACCTCGATACACTCATAACCCTCTCCTGCACGAACCTCCTCAACTAACTGGAATATATCATCCGGAACCTTCTGCTTGACTTCCCTGTTCCAAAGCTTAAGCAAAGGCTCACTGGCCTTGTTGGCATAAAGAATAAATCCGTCCCTCGAAACACGAAGAACCGGATTGGGATTTTCAAATGGAAATTTCGCAAGACTCTCAACTTCCTTCTCCGCTGAACGCAATGCAGTCACATCGATTAGCAAGCCGTCCCAAAGAGTAACATTATCATCAACTCGGCCCGGACGTGCCACAAACTGATACCACCTCTTCTCTCCGTTTACCTTAAATCGAGCACAGTACTCTATAGGTTCAAGAGACTTGCTCTCAGAGCTGAGAAGCTCCTTAAGTTCAACCCTGTCTTCTTCTGCAATAAAATCGAAAAACACACTGCTGTCTTCCTTTATACTCTCTGCCTTAACACCGAAAGTTCGCTCTCCGCTGTCGCTGACAAACACAAATGATATAGACCCGTCACTGCGCTGAACAAGCTGAAAAACCACTCCAGGAACATTCGCAACCATTCGCTGATAACGGGCCTCACTGTCCTGAAGAGCAGACTCCATCTCACGAGCCTCGGTTACATCCTCTACAAGACCGTCAAAACGAAGCAGCACACCATCATCATTGCGATGAGGTATTATTGTATCACGAAGCCAGCGAATCTCACCGTCACGACGGCAAATCTTGAACTCAAAAGGACCAACTTCCTTACCCATAAGAATATCATCAACGTGCCCTTTAACCTTTTCACGGTAATCCGGCAAAACTATTTCCATAACAAGATCCTTGTCACGCACAAAATCCTGGGCACAGTAACCCGTAACCGCAAGACAGCCCTGACTGCGGTCCGTCCAGACCAACACTCCGTCCTCTATATAACTGGTATAAGTATAAGATGACATCGAAACTACCTGAAGATAATGCTCCAGGCATTCATTAAGGGTCTTGATAAGCTTCTCACCAGGACAGGGCTTAGTCAAAAAACGGTATATCCGACGCTCATTTACCGCCTCTACCGCTACCTCGAGGTCTGCATAACCTGTAAGAACAACACAAACACTGTCCGGACTGACCCTACGCACTTCACGCAGAAATTCCATCCCGTCCATCTCATCCATATGAAGATCTGAAACCACCACCGCATAATGACCCCGATCTTCAATCATCTCCAAACCCTCTGCCGAACTTGTCGCTGTATCTACTTCGAAAATACCGCGCAGATGACGCCTGATGCCGCTTAATACATGCGGCTCATCATCAACAAACAATATCTTCTTGGCAGTATCAGGTGACATTCAATACCTCACAATATTCAACAGGAACTGTTTTCCTTTTCCAACGGTCCCAAAGTTCATACAGATTATAACGCTTAAGCTTATCCTCATCCTCAGCAGGTAAATAACCGCCGCCAAGTGAACAAAGCATCTCATGATCAAGTAAATTCGCAAGATAAACAGCTCCGTTTATACTCACCGCTCCGTCACAAAAACTCTTGTCTATCTCCTGATGATAAGTCGCACACTCAATTATATTGTTAGGAAGACCCCAAAGCTCAAGAAGACTCCCCCCAAGCTCACAATGTGTAACACCAAGACTCTCTCGCTCAACCTCAAAAAGACTTAAACCCTCCTTCCTGGACTTCTCTATAACCTCAAAATACTCATCGGGAAACTGGGCTATCAATACCATCTTGCCCGTATCATGAAGAATACCTGCCATAGTCGCTGTCTCAAGATCTTCCTCACACATCTTAAAAGACTCGCATATCATACGGGAATACATACCAACCCTCGCACAATGCTGCTGAAGACCCTCAGCAAAAAACCGCTCTACAAGAGACTCTGAAAGCTTAGAAAATATACCGCTCGTCAAAACCAATGCCTCAACTGCCTTAAGACCAAGATGAACAACTGCCCTTACAGGATCAACTATCTTAACCGCACCTCCCTGAAAACCTGAATTGGCAACCTGAAGAATCTTAGCTGACAACCCGATATCACTCGATATCATCCTGCCTATCGTCCGCGGACTGCAATAAGGATCATTAAAAGCATCGATAACCTTCTGATAAGCCTTAGGCATTACCGGCAAGGACTTAAGACTGCTTATAACTCCCGAAGGACCCTCAGACTTGATTCGCTCATGAAGCGAAAATGCACGAGATATCATATTGCTCAATACATCTGCCTGACAAGGCTTGGTAACGAACTGATGAACACAGCGAATTGCCTTATTACGCATCGGCTGATCTGAACAGCCCGTCAGCATAAAACGAATCGTATCGGGACTGCGCTTTTGAACCTTTTCCAAAAGCTTAACTCCATCCATACCAGGCATCTTCATATCGCAGACGATAACATCATAATGCTCACCCTTCATCGCCTTTAATGCATCCAGACCCTTCGTAACAAACTCCATCTTCCACACATCCCGCATGTTATAAAGCATACGCCTTAAACCATCCAGTACATTGCGGTCATCATCCACAAAAAGTATGCGTTTTCTATCTTCTTGTTCCATCATATTCCTGGTTACCGTATATAGGCAATCGAACCTTAAAAGTACTGCCCTTGCCAACCTCACTGTCTACTTCTACAGTACCTCCGTGCTTGTCAACAACCTTAGACCAAACTATACTTAAACCCTGACCTGTACCCTTGCCAGGCTCTTTAGTCGTAAAGAAAGGCTCAAACATCCTCTCACGAACTTCTTCGGATATACCTTTACCGCTGTCGGATATTAATATCTCCGCAAAATCACCATCCTTAAAAGTCTTTACTTTTATCTTGCCGCGACTGCCGCCGGTTTCTCCAATCTTCTCCTCGATACTGTGAGCTGCGTTTACTATAAGATTCAAAAAAACCTGGTTCATATCATCCATACAGCAAATCACAGTACCCAGCTTATCATCGAGCTCCATCTCAACATCAGCCACATACTTCACCTCGTTTCGACAGATAACAACTGCGTTTTTAATCAGCTTATTCATATCAACACTGCCAAAACGACGTTCATCTATATGAGAAAAATCACGCATCGCTGAAACAATATCAGACACCCTCCGGATTCCCTCAAAGCTCTCATCGATTGCCTTGGGTATCTCCTCAAGCAAAAAGCCTATATCTGCCTCACCCTCTGCTGTATCGATAACCCCAAGACGCTTATCTGTTATCATGCCGGCTCTCTCATACTCCATCTTCATATTACGGTACATCTCAAAAAGAAGTAAAACCTGACCGAAAGAATCAAACAAAAACCTGATATTATCACCTATAAACTGAACAGGAGTATTTATCTCATGAGCAATACCTGCTGAAAGCTTACCAAGGCTCTGAAGCATCTGGGTACGCTCAAGCTCACGATGAGCCCTTTTTTGCCTGCCAACTTCAACTATCATACCCTCACTTCCGATAACCTGAGCATTTGAATCAAATATCGGCTCTCCACGGTCAACAACCTCCACCACTTCACCATCCCTCCTGACAACCCGATACTCAACACAAAACCCCTTACCGCTGCGGGCACAATCCTTATAAACCCCCTTTAACCTGCTGATATCGTCCTTATGAACAATTTCATGCCAGCCCACCTTATCAGCCAATACCTCATCACGTTCATAGCCCGTCAGATCTGAGAACTTCCTGTTAAGAAAAACAAAATCTACAAAATCCGTAAACTTCCCGGAATAAACAACTTCCGGCAGATTTTCCAGGACCCTGCCCTCAAAATCAAACCGCTTTGCTGACTGGTTACTCTCACCTTGTATTCTCATTTTTAGCCCTTTAACGCGTACTAAGGCTCATTTATAAGGTTCGGACAACTGCTGACAAAAATTCTGATATTACTTTATCGGCGCTTTAACCTGCACGGTTAACCCCAGCTAAAAACATAAAAACCGCTTTTAACTGCATTTACACATTCTCAAGCCCTCCACCCTAATAACTTGCAAAAATAAAAAAATCCTGATAATATAAATCAGAGAACATGCTCAAAAAGGGGGCCGATAAAAGCTCACCTCTGAAACAATTAATAAGAAAGGGGAAAAATGCAGCCAGCCGACCTTATAAAAAAATCCAAAAACAACGAAGCATTCACAAAAGAACAGATAATGCAAATGCTCTCATACCCGCCCGATTCAACTCAAACACTCCAGCTGTTCGCTGAAGCCCTTAGAATCTCAAAATCCCTCTCAAAAGCAAAAGCTGAAACACACGCCCAATTCTCCCTGAACCTCGCTCCATGCAAATGTAACTGCAAATTCTGCTCTTTCTCAGCAAATAACAAAATATTCACCAAAAAATCCGAACTCACCGCCGAACAAGCCGTCGAAATGGCAAAAAACTTCGAAAAATCAAACGCAAACGCAATATACATTATGGCAACCGCCAACTACCCCTTCAAAAAAACCCTCAAAATAATCGCACAGATAAAACAGAACCTCAAACAAAAAACAATACTGATCGCAAACGCTGGAGACTGCTCACCCGACCAGGCAAAGGAACTAAAAAAAACAGGACTCACCGGAGTATACCACGCCCTTAGATTAAGAGAAGGAAAAGACACAGACATCGACCCTCAAAAAAGAATCGACAGCATAAAAAACTTCAAAAACGCTGGCCTCGCCGTAGGAACATGCGTTGAACCCGTAGGCCCCGAACACACTAACCAGGAAATCGCAGACCTGATACTCTTCTGCTCATCGATAAAACCTGCCTTCTCAGGAGCCGCAAGAAGAATTGACATTCCAAAAGGACCTCTCGAAAAATTCAAAATGATCTCCGAACTGAGAATGGCACAAATCGTTGCCGTTACAAGAATAGCTACTGACAGAACCGTAATTGGAAACTGTACTCACGAACCATGCACAATCGGAGCCCTCGCTGGAGCAAACCTCTTCTGGGCAGAAGCTGGACCAAACCCAAGAGACACAAACTCTAAAACTGAAAACGCAAGAGGAACTACAATACAAAAATGCAGATACATCTTCGAACAAACAAACTGGCAGACAAGAAAATCCCCGTCAATATACTTTAATAACCACAAATAAGTCAGGACAGCTCTGATAATTGCTTGTCTGCCAAAATGAATTTATAGAACTGCCCTGTATTTAAGTTAACTTTGTATATTACCTCACTCAATAATTTATGTTCTTTTAACCCTTTCAGGTTCTTATAAGACAGCTGTTTTAGAGAGTTTTCTCCTTCAGCTGCTATTTTACTTATCTTCGTTTTCTCAGCATTGCCAAACTGCCTAAGGCCAGTAGTGAAAGCGTTGCCGGCTCAGGAATAACGATGATACTGCCGGTGGAGACGATATCGTCATAGCTCATTCCGGCAATTCCTTGTGAGCCGAACAACTCCGGTCCGAGAAGGGCCAAACCTTCCCATTTGTATTCCTGGATGACAAATTCCCATGACTCGCCGGGTTCGAAAATGCCATTGGAGCTGAAGCTTTCAGAAACCAGAGGTGTATTTTCGCCGACCGCATCAATAAGAAAGGCCCCGCAAGTACTGCTGCTGCCGGCCTGCCCCATCTTTTCATCGATGTTGGTCAGGCAAGTTAATTCATCAGCGACATAAACCAAATTGACAAATGACTTATCCGTCTCGTTAGTAATGCGCACCTGCTTCATTAAGTTAAAATAACCGGTAAAGTCCGTCTCACAGGGTATATGCCCTGTCCACGTAACCTCCTCAGAGGTAATCCATTCATCATCCGGAAAAGCAGGTTTGTTGCCAAGTTCGTCTACCCATCCGTTAGCGGACCAGTCGTCCTGAATGGGGTCGTTTTCGGTAAAAACCGAGACCGGCGTGGAAATAGCGGCTGAGACAAAGATACACACACACGATAAGTAAACAAGCGGTCTTTTTCATTTTTTCCTCTCCTTAAATTAGAAATGAGCTTTTTCGCAAAACCGATGTTTGCTGCTACTTAACTTATATTCAAGTTTGTAAAAATAGCAAGTTAGAATTTTGTAAAATCACAAAAATTATCAGAATTAAAGCAACTGGCCCAATCCTGTTCAGCACTTTATTTGCTCTTTGCTAATTTCATATAATGCTTATAGTTACTCAGTGTATTCTATCGGCTGCCAAGGACGATGATGCTAATCAGGCCTTTGTCTATGATTACCGCAACCGGATGATACAGGCATCCGTCGAAAGTGGTAATACAGTCGATTACGAATACAATCCATCCGGCATCCGTGTTAATGCTGATATTTCAGGCGGGACGGCCACTGATTACCTTGTTGATCCATATAACCACACCGGCTAAGCATAACTAAAGGGGTCACATAACTAAAGGGG
>CAZAYB010000140.1:0-7948 GCA_964489215.1 uncultured Pirellulales bacterium | reverse complement strand
ACCTAAAGGCTCCCTGAAAAGACAAAATCATTTTCCAGCCCGTAAATCAACACCAAAACCTCTGGTTGAATTAATACATCCATTAACTAAATAAAAAACTTGAAAAACAGTTTTTTTTATTTTATAAGGGCATTTTTCCGTATATATATTAAAAGAAGTCAGGCCCTTGCCTTTTTTATCTGTTTAACGCAGGATATAAAATGGACTTTGAAGCACAATGTGACGGCTGTGCCCACAAGCACGATTGCAGCCGGATATATGAAAAAATGGGAAAAAGCAAAGGACCTAATGTTGCAATTCAGGTAACTTTGGCTTTTGTTTTACCTGTCATAGTTCTCGTGGCCGCGTATCTGTTTTTCGACAGCCTAATCGAATCATTGATTAAAAACGAAAAAATCAGTACAATTGCCGCTCTTATACCTGCCGCCTTTTGCCTTGCGGTTTATATTTGGTTATTGGGCCTGACAGGTATCAGGAAAAAAAGAAACCAAATAAACTAAAATAAAAGTATTTCACAGGACAGCACTAATACTGGAACAGTTAAAATATTGAGCCCTGAAATTCAAGCCGGTCATTGACGTAACCGAATTTTTTCAGGCCCGATGGGATAATAATTGCTTAAAATGATTTTTTAAGAGTTCCCGATATTGTCAGAGATTGATAAAGGAGAATCAAAATCAGCGAATCAGCAAAAGCGACAATTCCTGCCAGGGCAATGCCGACCGACATAGTTGACATCAAAACCCGGCGAACCTTTGCAGGCGGTGTTCATCCCTGCGAAAATAAGGATATCACCGAAAACAAACTGATAAAACCATTTAAAGTGCCTCAACAGGTTGCTGTACTGCTTAGCCAGCACATCGGGGCAATATGCAAACCGACAGTCGAAAAACGTGCCCAGGTAAGTGCCGGAGATATTGTCGGGGAAAGTGATGCATTCGTCTCTGCCCCGGTTCATTCTCCCCTTAATGGAACCGTAAAGGACATTGCTTACAAAAGCCACCCTGTTCTGGGAAGAGCAATCGCTGTCATAATCGACGCAGACTCCGAAAATAATCAGCCCTCATCGCCCCCAGCTGCTGCTTTCAATATTGACTTTGACGCTGAAAAGTACGACCCCCGGCAAATTCGAGAACAGATACATAAAGCTGGAATTGTTGGTATGGGCGGCGCAGGTTTTCCAACAAGGGTAAAGCTTGAGCCCAATTCGGATATGAAAAAGGATTTAATGATTATAAATGCCTGTGAGTGCGAGCCTTATATAACTTGCGACTACCGGGTTATGATGGAGTGGACAAATCAGTTTATAGCCGGAATTAAGCTCTCCGCAAGGGCCGCATCGTGCTATAAGGTAAAAATCGGTATCGAAAATAACAAACCAAATGCAATAAAGGCCCTCTGTGCCGCATTATCAAAGGCAAAAGGAACTGCTGGATTTGAGGTCGTTCCCGTAAAAACAAAGTATCCACAGGGCGGTGAAAGACAGCTGATAAAAGCCGTTACTGGAAAAACTGTACCCACCGGCTCAATACCCCCCCAGATCGGTGTCGTTGTGCTGAATGTCGCTACCTGTGCTGCGGTCGCTCAGGCCGTAGTACAAAACCAGCCCCTCACTCATCGAGTGGTTACAGTCACCGGAAAGGCCGTTCAGCAGCCGGGAAATTACTACGTGCCCATCGGTACAAGCGTCAAAGAGCTCCTGGATTTTTGCGGAGGATTACAACAGGACACACAAAAGGTTATCATGGGAGGCCCGATGATGGGCTTTGCACTGGCGGATTTGGATACACCCTTAACCAAGACAAGCGGTTCGATTATCGCTCTTAGCAAAAAGGAAGTATCACGTGCAAAAAGAACCCAGCGTCAAACTGCCTGCATAAGGTGCGGAAGATGCCTTCAGGCCTGCCCAGAGAATCTAAACCCAACCAAAATAGCTCATGCCGTTAAGGCACAGATGCTTGACATCGCAAAAAGCTCTTATATGTCAGCCTGTATCGAGTGCGGATGCTGCAGCTATGTCTGCCCCGCAAATATTGAGCTGACTGGATACATAAAAACAGGAAAAATACTTGACGCAAGACAGAAAAAAAGAATGCCTAAATAAAAAATTGAATGAGCGAAACTTTCGCCCTTAAAAACAAAACAAGGATCAAAAAAATATGCCAGAAAAACTGACTGTTTCACCGGGACCTCACGTTAGTCAACATCGGTCAACAAGGAGCATTATGCTCGATGTAATTATAGCGCTGCTGCCTGCGATGATCGCTGCTGTATGGTTCTTCCGTTCAAGGGCCGTGATAATTATTCTGACTGCTGTTATTTCTTGCTCCGCTGTGGAATATATCTGCAACAGAATAAGAAAAAAGCAAAACACACTCGGCGATTTCAGCGCAGTACTCACAGGAATCATACTGGCACTTAGCGTACCCGCTGCTATACCTTTCTGGATGGTTATAGTAGGCTCTGTGGTAGCTGTCGGAATAGGAAAAATGGCCTTTGGCGGACTCGGTGCTAATATCTTCAATCCCGCAATGGTAGGAAGAGCTTTCATGGCCGCTTCCTTCAGCGCAATGACTGTATGGACAGTACCCGCTGCAATTGACAGCCAGATGCCGAAAATGACCGCTCAGCAGCCAAGCCCCGTTACTCAGGCCACACCACTGGCATGGGCAAAAGAAGCAATAAAAGGTAACGCTGATATACAGGTCGCAAAAAGTCAGCTAAAAAACGCTTTCATCGGAAACATTGGAGGATGTCTCGGCGAAACCAGCGCCGCAGCTTTATTGCTTGGAGGGTTATACCTGCTCCTCAGAAGAACAATAAGCCCTCACATACCATTCGCCGTTTTGATAGGCGTTTTCATATTCGCAGAAGGTGCCTATTTCCTCTCAGATACCGCCGCTTCGCCCCTCTTTCATGTCTCTACGGGTGGTTTGCTCCTATGCGCCTTCTTTATAGCTACAGACCCGGTAACAATGCCGCTTTCTGCAAAAGGTATGTGGATTTTCGGGCTTGGCGTCGGAATACTTATCATGCTGATAAGAGTTGTAGGAGAGTTTCCTGAAGGTGTTATGTACGCCGTTCTAATAATGAATGCGATATCACCTTTGATTGACAGAATGTGTAAATTAGTACCTGCCGGAGGTAAGCCTGATGGGAAATAGAATAAAGGATTTTTTTGAACAAAGCTGGTTATTGATTTTAGCGTCATTTGGTTTTGGGATATTGCTCGCCCTGACCAATTATGCTTGGAAGCCAAGGATAGAACAAAACAAAAAGGATAAGTTTACTGCTATTGCCCAGACACTATTGCCTGACGCAAAAACTTTCGAACAGGTCGGCCAGGTAATGCTCCCAAACGGACAGAAGATAACTGTCAGGCAGGGATTAAAAAATGGAAAAACCGCAGGATGGGCTTTTGTCGCATCCGGAAGCGGATTCGCGGATAAAATTCAGCTTGTTATCGCAACTGACCCAGCTTTCAAAAAAATTGCAGGCTATGGAGTACTTGCAAGTAACGAAACGCCAGGATACGGAGATAAAATTAATGATTCATTTTTCAAACTCCAGTTCAAAGGAGCCCCAGCTGAAAAACTGGTCTTGACAAAATCTGCAAAACCAGGACAAATCGACAACAAGATAGTTGCAATTACAGGCGCAACCGTTACCAGCGACGCAATGGTAACTATATTCAACAAACACCTGGAACCGATAAAGAAATACCTACAGCAGGAAGGAAAATTATAATGGCACAAACTGCGGATTCAGCTGCTCTAAAGAAAACTTTTTTAATGGGCCTGTGGGACCAGAACCCCGTACTTAGGCTTTTGCTCGGAATGTGCCCCACACTTGCCGTAACCTTCGCCGTAAGACCCGCTCTTACAATGGGAATCTGTGTCATTTTCGTACTCACTTGTGCAAATATCGTCGTCAGCCTCATGAGGAACCTGCTCAAACCTCACCTCAGAATTCTCATGTTCACACTTACAATTTCAACATTTGTTACAATCGCAGATATGTTCCTAAAGGCCTTTGTCCCGGAAATGAGCGCTGCACTTGGCCCTTATATTCCGCTTATTATAGTAAACTGTCTGATAATTTGCCGGGCTGAAGCATGTGCAAGTAAAAACGGGCTTATTATAAGTATTATTGACGCCCTTGGAATGGGACTTGGATTCACCGCAACATTATGCGTCCTCGCTGCAATAAGAGAGGTCCTTGCAATGGGAACATTCTTCGATATAAGGATAATGCCAAACGGTTTCGTTGGAATTTCCGCAATGGCAATGCCCGTCGGGGCCTTCGTTACACTCGGACTTATGCTCGGAGTCGCAAATCTTATAACAGGTAAAAAAGGATAAATAAATGGAGATGATGCAAAATCTTATTATAGCATTTCTTTCGATAGTAATTGTAAATAACCTCGTATTTACAAAATTTCTCGGGATATGTCCTTATCTCGGAGTCTCCGGAAGAATCGACATGGCCTTTGGAATGGGATGCGCCGTAACTTTCGTAGTTACATTAAGCGGAATTCTAACATGGCTCATTGATTTTTACATCCTCATACCATTTAACCTCGAGGTGGTAAGATATGTTTGCTTTATTCTCGTTATCGCAGGAGCTGTACAGCTCGTCGAAATGTACGTAAGAAAATTCTTCCCGCTTTTGTACGACAGCTTCGGAATATTCTTGCCTTTGATAACCACAAACTGTGCAATACTTGGACTTTGTCTCTTCATAAACCTCTGGGGAATATCAAGTTTCGCAGAGGTCGTCGTTTTAAGTTTTGGGGCAGGAATAGGTTTTACAATGGCGATTTGTATAATGGCAGGTATACGTGAAAACCTGCTCCTTGCTGATGTGCCTGAGGCCCTAAAAGGTGCACCCATAACACTTATTACCGCAGGAATACTTTCTCTTGCATTTATGGGTTTTTCCGGAATGATTAGATAACTGATATAATAAAGAAAGGCTATAAACGCCCTGAACTCATAACTTTAAGTTATTATTACTGGAGCTTAAATGATTGCAAGTATTAATGATATATTTATGAACGCCTGGCCGGCGGGTGTTATCATGCTCGTACTGGGTACCGCTTTTTCAATAATTCTTCTCCTGGCCAGTAAAAAGCTCAAAGTTGAAGTTGACCCAAAGGTCGAACAGGTTGCACAGGCTTTACCCGGCATAGACTGTGGTGCCTGCGGGTTCGGTGGATGCGCCGCCTACGCTAAAGCCGTAGTCGCAGAACCGTCCCTGATAGGAAAATGCGCACCGGGTGGACCCGATTGTGCCGCTCAGATTGGCATGATACTCAACCTCGAAGTCAGCGGGTCAGGCCCTGCAAAAAGACCAATAGTACACTGTCGAGCACATACAGAGGACAAAAACTTCAACGGTCAATATGTTGGCATACAGTCATGTATAGCCGCTAATGCCGTCCCGAACGTACAGATGTGCAAGTTCGGATGTCTCGGTTATGGAGACTGTGTAACATCATGCCAGTTCGATGCTCTGCATATTGTTGATGGACTGGCAACAGTAGATTATCAAAAATGTACAGGCTGCGGTGCATGTGAAAAAGCCTGCCCAAGGGACCTCATTAAAATGGTAGGCTTCGCTCATGAAAATATGATCACCGTCGCATGCAGTAACCAGGAAAGCGGTAAAGACACAAGAAATATGTGTGATGTAGGCTGCATTGCATGTAAAATGTGCACAAAGCAAAGCGACGAAGTCTTTACAATGAACGAAAACTGTGCAGAAGTAAATTATGAAAAATATCAGCCTTGTGAGCAAAACGAAACAGCCCTTAAAAAATGTCCCACAGGAGTTATCGTTTACAGGGGAAAAAACGCGCCAAAGCCAAAACACCCTGCAAAAGAGAAAAAGAAAAAAGCCGAAGCTGCCGCTAAAACAAGCTGACACTGTCCCCCTTTCCAGATCAGCTCAAACTTCCCGGCTGATTTAAAGAGTTTTATGGCCAGCAAGCCCCCAATATGCTCCAAAACAGAGGCAGTGAATTAACTTTTTGAACCCGCAGTTTTTTCACACACCCATTATTTGAATATCAAAGTACCGAAAAATTCAGGCCTGTGAAAATCAGGAGCTGGCAAATCAACCTTTGACCATGTAAGCCAGTGTGGATGGCTGGTATCATCTGCGCATTTAAAAAAGTTTGCTCGCCATTTTACACCCGGCTTAGGTTTGATTATTTCAGTATAATTATCCAGTACCTCAAATGGTATTGAGTATTCGATTATCCAGACAAGAGGCTCACTTATCTCAGGGTCCACTATTTTAGGCAAACTGTGATAAACTTTGATTCGTTCAAAATCAGTTTTTGTTATCGGCGTCCGAAATTCTTCTTCTCTGGGTTTTCTCTGGAAATGAAAAAGAGCCTGCCCCCCGCAGTTCATCTCTAAATTGAAATAACCCTTTTCAATATCTTCACCGGCCGTAAAGAAAAACTCCGCACAGCTGTCCCTGCAAACCATCCCCTGATAACCCCTCTCAACTGCTTTTACATACTGATCATCCACCCGAAAAATAACATAAAGTTTATCATCATCATATAAAAGCTTTGCTTTGCTTAAAGGCTTGTGCTCTGGTTCACTGCCCATATAATTATCAATAACCAAAGCCTCAGCTTCTTTCCAGAAAGGACCGCCCCAGTCCCCTCGCAGTTTAGGCTCTGACTCTGTACGCTTAACCTCATAGTTTTTAAACATTTCACCACTTTCCTTTTCTTCTTTACTGATTATTATTCTGGACGGTGTCCTGGTCGCAACTTTCTTAGCTCCTTCGGTATAGCTTATTTCACCTGAAGAATCAATAAATATCCCTTCTGTATTAGGCAAAAATCTTATCATATCCGCCCCCTTTTGCACACCGCTGACGCTCACTGCCGTCGCAAGGGCATCCGCGTCCATCGCCGTTTCAGCTATTACAGAAACACTCGCAAGCCCCACAGCAGAAACTCCTGCACCCGGATTCATTATATGGCTGTATTTCTTACCCTCTACAAATACGAATCTGCGATAATCTCCGCTGGTCGCAACTGCATGATCAAAAAGCCTAAGCTCAGTAATAAGCTCACCTTCACTGACAGGATTTTGAAGACCTATTATCCACGCTCCATTACTGGGACTCGTACCAAAACACCGTATATCTCCACCTATATCAACCAGACCGGATTGACAGTTATTAGCCTTTAATAACTCTACCGCTCGATCTATCGCGTACCCTTTGGCAATAGCGCCAAGGTCCAGCTTCATACCCTCAACACCAAATTTAACGGTCAGTCGATCTTCCTCCAGTATAAGATTCTGATAACCCGTTTTCGCCTTAACCGTCTCGATAGTCGCTTCATCGGGCCTTTTACCGCTGCTCGATGCCTCTTGCCACATCTCAATAATCGGAGCCACTGTTATATCAAACGCACCATCGCTTAATCTGCTGTAATCTATCGATTTTTTTATAACCTCAAAAACCCGTTCATCAACCTTGACGGCTTTTTCACCCGCCTGCCGGTTAATCATATTAAGCTGGGAACCTTCTTTATGAAAGCTCATAAGCTCCTCTATCTCGTTTATCTCCTTAAAGGCTCTCGAAATCGCATCGCTCGTTACTGCCTCATCCTCCCCCATCGCTGTTATATGAGCGGTTGTTCCCATGACCATTCTGAACCCGCTGTCAACCCTTACAGGACGCTGATACCAACGGTAAACACCAAAACCAAGCATTATAAAAACTGCCGCTATATAAAAAAAGCGTATAACTGATTTTTTCATGATTTATCTTTACAAGTTATCTTTCACTATTTCCAATGGTTTAGTATAATAAAAAAATGAAAAAAAACCAGATACATTTTATAGATGAGAAAATCAAATATCAGTTCCTGCCCTTTGTCCAAAGGCCCAGCCGATATATAGGCGGTGAAATAAAC
>CAZAYB010000139.1:824-7961 GCA_964489215.1 uncultured Pirellulales bacterium | reverse complement strand
GTCGGGCGGCGACGTTCTTGTTCCAGTCAACCAGTAACGGATTTACCGTAAGGTCGGCGCAAAAACATGGGATGTTCTTTTCGTGACAGAGTTTGGCAATTTTCAGACTCATGCTCATTGTTTTAGCTATTGGTTTAAGAGCTATGGCGGTATAACCAAGCTCGATTCGCTCAGCGGCGTCTTTATCTGAATGGGCGCTTTCGTCGGCGGCAAGCCTTACGGGAATATCTGAAACATCCTCTTTATATTCTTCCGGGAAAGGTTCTTCCATAAGTATTATTCTATCGAGTGCGCCGATGGATTTGCAGTAGTCGAGCAGCTTCATAAGCCTGTCTTTGCTGTCATATCTGCCGTTGGCATCGAAGTAATAAGGAACATGACCATGCTCAGTATAAGGTGTTTCGATATCTTTTACTTTCTCATGTATTTCTTTGATGCGGTTTTTATCCCATTCGAGCATCTTATCGAGATTGCCGTCTTTATCGGGGTCAGAACCTATCTTTATCTTCAAGAAGAAATAGCCGTCCTCAACAGCTTTTACGATATCGTCAATGGACACATTATAGCTCATAAGAGGGATGTTGGCGAGCTTGTCGTGTTTTTGTGAAAGTGCGGGCCTGATATCTTCCGGAATCATATCATCGAAATTATCGATATTGTTTTGACCGCAGTATAACAGCCAGGCGGCATTGTCAAAAGCGACCAGTGCGTTTAAGGCAAAGGTCAAACGCAGGTCAGGATTATTCGTAACCTTTTTACCGTACTGGTAAACTTTCGGCAGAACCTTATCGAGAAGCTCAAAAGGGTCGTTCCATTCGATTTGCTGTGCAAGTTTAAGTGCGTAAGCGGTCATAAGGAACATCATGCTGTTGCCCGCTGATTCGCTGTTGGTGGTAAAAACAGAAGAATCGGACCAGAGTGTGCTTTGCGTGCCCAGGCCTGTGGCCTCATTGCTGTTCGCCGATTTCATATACGCGCTTGTCTGCCAGAGTTCGCTAAGATAGCCGCCTTTGAAGCCGAAAGGCGCTTTGAGAGGTTCACGCTCGAAGTTGCTGTTGGTATCTGCTATTGTAATAGTCATTTTAGTCCTTGAAAAATTTATTAGCCTCGTCCCAATCGAGAGGCAGCGGTACTTCCTTATTCATTGCCGCTGACATCTGCGCCGCCCAGCCGATTTCTGTAATAGCCTGGGAATTTACAAAGCTAAGGAACGATTTTTGATTGTTTTTAATAGATTCGATAAAGTGACCCACACACTCGCCCGTCTGGTGTTCCACGACATCACCTGACTCGGGAGTGGTTGTATCTTCCGGCCAGGTATGTTTTTCCATGCCCTGTTTTTTACATTTTTCATGGTCGAGCGGAAAAACCCATTTGCCGTCAGTTTCATTTTTCGACCAGTATCTTATTTTATGCGTGCGGTCGGTCTGTGAATCGAATACGAAACAGCCCTCGGTGCCGAAGATGTTGTGATAGGCGTCATAACCGTTGCCGCTGTCGATATTGCCGAAACAAAAACCGGCAGCGCCGTTATCGAATTTGATGAGAATATTATATAACGGATCGGCCTCGAAGCCTCGCACCTTTGGGTTCTGGCTGGTTGCGTAAACCGATACCGGTTTGGCCTGGCTGGACATCAAATAGAGCATAACTGAAATGGCATGATTGATGCCCATACCGATAGCGTCGCCCATGATGTCTTTTTTTAGCTTCCAGACCTTGTCGCCGGCGATATTTACAGGGTGTCGATAATTTACCTGTATCTGGGTAACCTTGCCGAATTTGTCCTCGGCGACCATCTTATGAAGTTTCTGCTCCATCGTATCGAAAAGCAGTATGTAATCGACAAAGGTTTTGAGTTTAGGATTAGCTTTTTCGAGTTCTATCTGCTCGCAGAAATCGCTGAAAGTCGTGGCACATGGTTTCTCACAGAATACATGCTTGCCTGCCTTCATCGCAGCGATAGACTGCGGACCGTGAAAACTGTTGGGGCTTACCACCCAGACAGCGTCAATGTCAGGGTTATCGACGATTTTCTGATAGTCATCGACAAGCATATTTTCATCAAGACCAAGATTTTTCAGCGTCTCTTTGCCTCTGTCAACGTTCTTTTCAAAAAGAGCAACAACTTCAGCGTCATCTCTTTCACAAATTCTCTGCATCTGAACGCCGCCCATCCAGCCTGCACCGATAAATCCTACTTTTATCTTACTCATAAAAATCTCAACCTTTCAATATATCAAGTTCCAGTTTCTCTTTTGTTCCGTTGTTGTTCGCAGATTTGACAGCCTTTAGTATCAGCTCCGTCGTTACCACAGCATCCTCGATAGGACAAGGACCCTTTCGGCCTGAAAGAACCTCGGTTATGAAATCATCGAGCATATCGTAATGCCCCTTGTTCGGCCAGGGAGGTGGGCAGGTCTGCTTTTTACCTTGTGCTATATCCTGATGCAGTGCAAGAGTCTTACGGTAATAGTCCTGTATCCCGCCGTCAGTATGTATCTGCGGATAATCATCACCAGCCAGCGGATAGGTTCGCCAGAAAGGCTGCCCTTCAACGCCGGCAACCCTTAACTCGGTGCAATGATCTACAACAATAGCCGACCCGCCATAGAATATTTCGATAAGTTCCTTGGGATAGCCGAATGTTCCGTTGACCGTGGAAACTACAACACCTAAGGACCCGTCCTCGAATTCGATGTTTATCGAGTTGACCGCCCAGTTTGTTGACTTATCGCCTATCGTGGTTACATAAGCAGGCTTTAAATCGGTCAGATAACATGCCAGATCAACAAAATGGGTCATCTCCACAAAAAGCGTCCCTTCCTCAAAGGCCCACTGCTTCCAGCTTAGCGCATCATCATTTACCCGCAGCATTATCATTGTGCGTTTGTACCAGTCATTATCCGGACCGTTTAAGCCCTCCCTGTCGTAACGCCATTTGGGACTGACCGGATCGGCCTTGTGTTTCAGGTAAACCCGGCGGGCCTGTTTAATAGCAGGAGCGCACCTTCTGTTGTGTCCAAGGCAAAAACCGGTGCCGGTCTTTTGGAGTATCCGGTAAATTTCCCCGGTTTCGTGCATATCAGAGGCCAGGGGTTTTTCCGCAAAAATATGCTTGCCCGCATTGGCGAATAACTCTATAAGCTCTTTGCGGACATTATGATGAGTGGCGATAACGACAAACTGCGTATCTTTATCGTTCGCTATATCCTGAGCGTTTTTAGTGCATTTGGCAGGCTTGAACTGTTCGTTTACCGTTTTCAACGTTTGGTCATCAAGATCGCAGCACCACTTCAGTTTCAAACGCGGATTAGCCTTTATATTCGGCAGATGCTGACCCTGAGCGAGCATCCCGCAGCCTACAACCGCAATATTTATCTTCTCATCCATTGGCTGTCATTGACCTTTCATTATTTTGTGCAGTTCATCAAGCGAGTTATTGTCCGTCGTCATTCGCATGGCCGGGGCTATACCGGGCATACCGTAAATCAGTGTCGGGTCATTATATACGTTGACCTTCCTGTAATCAAGGTTAAGCTCGGTAAAAGCGATACCGTCGTGATGATTTTCTGCGAGAATTTTGCCGGATGAATCGATTATCATACTCGGCGGCGTCCAGCCTGCGGTAACAATATATACGCCGTTGTCAATTGCTCGCGTACGCCAGGTGATGGGTTTACCGCCCATAACGGGCTCGAAAACAATCTCTGCGCCCTTATATGCGTAATACCTGCAAACCTCGGGGAACCACTGGTCGTAACAGGTCTGAATGGCAACCCTGCCGAAATCCAGATCGAAAACCGGGTATTGGTCGCCAGGCGATATACCTTCCATTAGTTCGCCGTAGGTAATGTGCGTTTTGCGGTATTTGCCTATGAAACTGCCCTGCCTGTCAAATATTACCGCAGTATTGTAATAGTGCGGACCGTCTGTTTCAACAATACCTGCTATAACATACATGTTATGCTTTTTTGACTGAGCGGCCAATAACTGACAGGTTGGGCCGGACGGGACTTGCTCTGCGGCTTTTAAGTAATCATTAGCGTATTTACCGACTCCCTCAATGGTGCAAAATTCTGTAAGGAGCACAACATCAGCATCCAATCTTCCCGCCCGTTCAAGATAATCTTCTATCCTTTTTCGCTGGTCATCGAGGCCGTTTAATTTCCGCTCGGGGTCAAATCTAACCGTTGCCGCTTTTACAGTGCGATGTTTTGGTTCGTCAATCTCGTAAATTACAGGTTCAAAATATTCAACCTTACCCTTATCGGCGGCCCTTAGGAAAAGATCGAAATCAAAACCGTTATCATCATTTTCATGCAAAAACTCGACTTCCAGAGTTAATACATCACCTTCTCGATTTTTGACAGCAAGAAGGTGCTTTGAAACTGCTGCAAAGACAGATATACCGGGACTGGCAATATCTTTTATCTCAGCCTTGACAGAGGCCTTGTACCAGCTGCCCTTTTCAAGATTATCAATGACACCGCGCCACCAGCTCACTGCTTTGACATCACCGTTAGAGCTGAGAATAAATTTATTGCCCTCTTTGCTGCTTTTGTGTGACAGTGCAGGAAAAGGCGATATAAATTGCCAATTACTTTCGTGTATTAGATTTTTCAAACTTTTACCCTTTAAAATTATTTCAGTTGTTCGTAAATCCAGTTTTTAATTATATCAGGTTTTTGATAAAGACAGGGAAAATCTTGAGCTTTTTTAGTGCTGTCATACTAAGAAGTTTATTATATAAAAAAGTGTAACATATAAAAAGTATTTTTCAAGAGTCCGTCAAAAAGTTCGTCAATTTGCAGTGGATACTGACTGAGGGATAATGTTTTTCCAGCTTCAAAAAAGGTCTGGATATACTCTATATGTATGATATAATGAGATATTGTTCAGCTTGAGACGGTCTTCAGGAGTTTTTGGGAGAGCGATTTATTTGATTTATAATGATTATTCCGGTAGTTTTTTTGTTTCCGGCTTGTCCGGGTTAGGTATTAAAAAAATGAGGTTAGAAAATGGATGGAAGAACTTGGTATAAAGAAAAACTACGTCTCGGCTTTCGGGCTGGCGAAAATATCCTGCAAAAATAAAAACTAAAAGGAGAACAATTTGAACACTCAAATCAACTCTAAAGAACGGGTGATGACCAGCCTGAACTGGCAGGATACTGACCGGGTACCGCTGCAGATCTATCTTACGCCGGAGATGCATCTTAAGCTGCAGAAACATTTCGGTTGTGAAGATATACTTGAGGCTTTAGGCATAGATTTTCGAAATATCAGTCCTGTTTATAATGGCAGTATCCGCCAAAGTAAGGATGGCATAAGCTATGATATGTGGGGAGCGGGATATAGAAAAGTAACCAACAGCAGTGCCGGAACATACGATGAGGCGGTAGTTTTGCCCCTCGCTGATCTGCATACCATGGACGATGTGGAAAGTTACCCTTGGCCGTCAGCTGAGGATTTTGATTATTCGAATTTGCCCCACTTGTGTGAAAAGTTCAAAAATTACGCAGTCTGTATAGGAGATGCGAGTATACCCGATATATTGAACGGAGTTTCACGGGGGCGGGGAATGGAGCAGGTAATGATGGATATTGCCTTGCGCAGTGAAGTGGGACTGGCGATAATCGACAAACGAGTCGATTTTTATTATGACTATATCAAACGATGTCTGGAAATTGCCGACGGAGCGGTTGACATAGTTTGTTTGGGTGAGGATTGCGGTAATCAGAACGGAAGGATGTTCTCGGCAATGGATTTCGATGAGGTTTTTCGTCCGAGGATTCAGAAGTTTATTGATCTTGCTCATGATTTCGGTGCTAAAGCGATGATGCATTCCTGCGGTGATAATCATGAACTGATGGATACCTTTATCGAAATGGGCCTGGACATCGAAGATGCCATGCAGCCTGAACCTGCAGGTATGGACCCGGAAACTATACGGCAAAAATGCAAAGGCAGGCTCGCATTTTGCGGCCTTATAAGTACCCAGCAGACATTGCCGTACGGCACCGCAGAGCAATGCAGACAGGAGGCTCGCCATCGCATAGATATAATAGCTAAAGGGGGCGGTTATATTTTTTCACCCGCCCATTGCATACAACCTGATACTCCGATTGAAAATGTTCTGTGTATTTATGAAGAAGCATTACAGAAAAAATTGATGTAATACGTCAACGCCGTAATTGTAAGAAGGTAGTTTAAGTTTCCACTTGGCCAAACGAAATCAAAATGAAACAGACCAAAACGACTCGAAGCTGTAACACTCTGGATATGATAACCTATTCATTCGGAGAGTGTTCAAATTCTCTGGTGATGAATTCTCTCAACGGCTTTGCTATGCTATATTATACTGATGCCCTGAATCTTAAGCATTCTCTGGCAGGGCTTGGGCTTTTTCAGACATTAAAAAATCTCCTGAATTATTGTTTTTTATTGATTTTTTAGTTGTTTTTGTGTACGCTATTACGTACGGTTTAATTGAATGAATTTTATATAAGGAACGCTCTTATGACGGCCATTACTGCTACAAATGCCCGAAAAGATTTATATAAACTGCTCCAACAGGTGCAGGAAACACACGAACCTGTCTGCATAACAAGCAAACACGGCTCAGGTATCCTGATTTCTGAAGAAGATTTTTCCGCAATACAGGAAACCCTCTACCTTCAATCCATTCCGGGGATGAGCCAGAGCATTCTTGATGGTAGCAAGACGCCTGTTGAAAAATGCACCCCGCTCTCGGAGTTCAAATGGCCCGATACAAAGTCGCCCTGACCAAACAAGCGATCAAAGACGCCAAAAAAATCGCCGCGGCGGGTTTGGCACCGAAGGTTCGTAAACTACTCGAACTTCTTGAAAAAGAACCTTTTGCAGCCTACCCCCCGTACGAAAAACTGCTCGGCGATTTAACGGGTTTTTATTCCCGCCGGATCAACATTCAGCATCGTTTGGTGTATCAGGTACTGGTCGATGATAAAATTGTCAAAGTGCTGCGTATGTGGTCACATTACGAATAACTAAGCCGCCTCAAATCTGAAAACAAAACTGCCGTTATTCTCCTGCCATTTTAACCGCTCCGCGATAATCCTGTTCCCTGACTCCCACATCAATAAACCCTCTAAAC
>CAZAYB010000139.1:0-814 GCA_964489215.1 uncultured Pirellulales bacterium | reverse complement strand
CAAATGGCCCGATACAAAGTCGCCCTGACCAAATAAGATGATTAATTTTTGGCGGAATCCCGTTTAACGCAGATAAGTTTGGATATAATACGATTACTCCTGTAATCACGTAAACAAAATAATCTACCTGACTTGTTTTCCAATTCTTATCATATACCTCTTGAAATATACCCGTTCCAATATAGATAAAATATATCGAAAAAGGAGCGTAAACAGCCTTAAGAAACAAGTCGAAGGGATATTGTAAAGCTTCAAAAGAATTTCTCCAGAAGTTTGCTGTAACATAACGCCAACAATGTCTAATTGACATATTACTATGCTCCTAACATACATTGTTCCAAAGAAACTTTCGGGGTAATCTGTTCAAATTTTCCATTTCGAATCAATAAAATCTCATTGAAGTATTTATAGGCCCATTCTGATGTGTGTGATGCCATAATTAACGTACGTCGTGGACATTGTCTTATATATTCATTTATTTTTCGCATCATGTTCCGTTTGGTTTTCATGTCAACATGAACCCATGGCTCATCCAAAAGAATAACATCGGGAAAAGTCAACAATTTAACCGCAAAAATAAAACGTTGATATTGACCGGATGATAAACTCATCAAGGGTTGATTCTGCAACTCATTTAACTCAAACATTTCTTTGATAAATGAAACACCTAACTCTGCCTCTTTCCCTGAAATGCCAGTCATTCTCGCCCATATTTTCAAATTTCTATCAACACTAAGAATTCTCGAAAAAGAGGATGTTTTGTCTGATATTAATACCGGAACATGACTCCCCGCCATACACTTCTTTATTTTAT
>CAZAYB010000138.1:0-8009 GCA_964489215.1 uncultured Pirellulales bacterium | reverse complement strand
AAGTTCCCCATATTATTAAAATCTGACCGCAAACCTCAGCCGCATCATTTATTGATATGCTCTAAAAACGTAGACTCTCTGCTGCAAAGACTGAATGAAATGAATTTCACCACATAATGGCTTTTACTCCCTTGGCCGCCGCGCCCTGGACCTTCTGAGCATTTCTTCACGCTTCTCAAGAGCTTCTTCTTCATCCATTTCCTCAAGCTCTTCAAAACGCCTGTTATCATCCTCGATCTTTTCGACTGCTTTTTCAGAACTCGCCTTATTTCCCTGCTCTTTAACGCTGCCGCCTGCACTTTTGCCCTTAACATCATCTATTGTAGCCCCGCTTTCAATCATTTCGACTAAATTCTCCCTGTCCTTCTTCAATGTAAGCAAAAGCTGACCCATCACGAGCTTATCAAGATCGTTACTGCTTTGACCCTTACCCATCTCCTTAATCATAGTCTCAATCTCGCTTATATTCTGGTCCATAAGCTCAAGCTGCTTCTCAAGAGATGGCTCATCAGGCAGATTTTCAGGAACTGCCGATGCCTGAACGTTTTTATTTGGCCTTGATGTCCCAACCTGTCTCCTCGAACCCGGCTCAGCAGGAACCGATATTTGCCCATCATTCCTGTCCCTTTGCCTCGAAACTGCGGTAGAAGCATTATTTTCACGCTCGCTCTCTGCCTTGCCCGCGTTTAGAAGCTTGCTTATACCCATCTCCTTAAGCTGCTCATCAACCTCACTTTTAAGCAGAGGAGCCGTCGTAGAAGGCTCTTTTTCTATAAAAAGTTCCTGCTTGTTTTCATTTTGAAGATAAACAATGCTTTCTTCCCTGATCTCGTCAATGGTAACATGCCCGACTTTCTCTCCCTGCCTGTACCACTTCAGACCCTCTGCCGGTAACTTAAGTAATGCCAAAGATTTATCTGGTGCAGTCTCGTACTTGGCCGTCGCCACAAGATCAAACTGAACATTAACTGCCGCCCTCGGTGCCGGAGTATAATCTGTCTTGGCAGGGGGGGTAAAAGTGCTCCTCTTGCCGCTGCTCTGAGAAACTTTCGGAGCAGGAGGATTCAAACGCTTAGACAACGCCGTTGCCTGCTTCATCAAAAGAGACTGCTCATCTTTTCTCTCTGCCAAAGCCCGCTCGCTCTTCTTGAAAATCTCTATCGCTCCGGGTTTTTCCAAAAATGCCTCTTTCTCGCTGTCAGCCTTGAAACCAAGAAAAACAACCGCCCCCACAACGACCGCACTGACCGCCGAAACCACGATACTTGTTAACTTAAGTGTCTTTAACATAAACTCTTACCAAAATGATAAATCATGACAGTTTGCCCGTCATAAATTGAATACGCTATTGAAACCAAACCTGTCCATAAATACTGACTCAAAGTTACCATACCATCTTAGACACCAAAACTGACCAATTGTTCCCTGTAACTCCGCTGAAAATCAAACTAGCGCTTATACCATCCGCTCAGGGAAACTTTAAGCTTTTGACCGTTATCGAGCATAATCGTCATTGTATCGGTAAAATACCTGCTCTTTTCGTCACTCCTTTCAGGAGCGGTCGCAGTTACAATAAGCTTAATACTCCCTGCAGAGCTCATCTGTTGATCGGTTATCTCAAGAAGACCCTTCTGGCTGCTCGAGCTGGTTATATTAACTTTCTGGTCATAATTGCTCCTGATCCAGATATCACGCTCAACCTGCATACCAGGCTCTGCATCTCGCATAATTATACGCGGACGGGTCACTTCAAACATCTCAGGGGCAATATAATCTACATAAACTGTACTTGTTTGAGGATGACTGATATTAATTTCAACTCTGCCTCTGTTATGCTGATTGAGCCTTTCTCTGTTTATTTTCGGTTCAAGAACAAATTTCGTGGATTCTTTGGATGAATCAAAATCAGCAGATATAACTGAATATCGGTCACTTATGCTCTTAATCGAAAATTTCCTGCCGTCTTTGCTCTCAATAACAATAGGCTTTACTTTTGAAGGCTCAACAAGAGATAAGCGAAGTCGTTTAGGCTCCGACTCTACAGAAAGAACAACATCTGCCTTTATCAAAAGCTCCTCTTTGCTGTGTGCCGGGTCATTGCTGTGAACATACAAATGCTTCGTAACCATACCCTCACGAGACGGTGCTGTAAAAGTAACATCAATTTCACCGCTTTCACCCGGTGCGTAATTTTTCTTTTTCAGCTGAGGAACCGTACAACCGCAGGTAGATTGAATTCGAGTTATCTTAAGCTCACTGCTGCCCGTATTGGTAAACTTAAACGTGCTATGATGTCGGCTGCTGGGACCTACCTCACCAAAATCCGCAACCTTATTTACCACATTGATTCGAGAGCTGGATATTTCTTTTGAGCTTTCAACAGCCTCCTCCTGCCCTTGGGGCCTTTTTGTACCTCCGTAGCCAACTGTATCTGCGGTACGCTCGGGAACCTCAGAATGACTATCCTCGAGCTTTTGAGCATTCAAATTGTCGCTTTTAGTATTTTCACAGCCAAATCCCAAAAAAATGCAGAAAATAAGTCCGGATGTAACAAAAAAATTGCTAAGTTTCTTTTTCATAATCAGTTATTCCTTAAAATATACCTCTGTATTTCTGTAAGCTTGCCGCAAATAATAAATATACTCTATCAGCTCCGATTTTGTTTGGCAAGAAAGATTTTATCCCTCTTCAAGGTTATAGCTTTACACAAAAACACCTTATGCTTACAATTATTTACGGTTATTAACTTACTGTCTTAAGACAATAACGATATTTTCCGATTTAATTATACCTGATCTTAAATACGAGACGCCTTAATGGACAAACAAAACCTTGAAATCTCTGTCGTGGTGCCCCTGCTAAATGAACAGCAGTACCTGCCGACCCTTTATAAGGAAATTAAACAGGCACTTAGCCGGTATACTTTCGAAATAATCTTTATAGACGATGGCAGTACCGATAACAGCTATTCTGTGCTCGAAGAAATACAAAAAAACGACCCTGCGGTAACAGTAATAAAGTTCAGAAAGAACTTCGGACAAACCGCCGCACTAAGTGCTGGCTTTGAAAACAGTTCCGCTGATATAATTATACCCATAGACGCCGATGGCCAAAACGACCCTGCTGATATACCAGAATTGATCGAAAAACTCAACCAGGGATACGACATAGTAAGTGGATGGAGAAAAAAAAGGCACGATAATCCTATAACAAGAAACATGCCCTCAAAAATTGCAAACTGGCTCATTGCAAAAATAACAGGACTCAAAATTCACGATTTCGGATGCACATTAAAAGCATACAAGGCAAACTCTATAAGACAGATAAAACTCTACGGTGAAATGCACAGGTTCATACCTGCCCTGGCTGGATGGAGCGGTGAATCAATAACAGAAATACAGGTAAACCACAGACCCAGAACCACCGGAAAAACTAAATACGGACTGGCAAGAACATTCAAGGTAATACTCGACCTTATAACCTTGAAGTTCCTTACATCATACTCCACAAAGCCAATTTACATCTTCGGTGGACTGGCAGTGCTCTCAGCTTTCGGCTCTTTCATTGCTGGAATAGCTGTTATATACCAGAAATTCTTCTCCTCTGCTCATCTAAGCATGAACAGAAACCCGCTTTTGATTCTGACTGCAATGCTCTTCACCGCCTTCATACAATTCATGCTGATGGGACTTCTCGCCGAACTGCTCGTAAGAACATACCACGAATCACAGAACAGGCCGATATACGTAGTGGACAAAATCCTTAAGCACAAAAAGGAAAACTTATAAACATGTCTCCAAAGCCAAAAAAAAACTATCAACCCCAGCTGTCTGCTAATAATAAACGAAAAGTACATTTACTTTACATAATAACCCTCATACTCGTCGCCGTCCCTTTCATACTCGGTAAGTACATAGAGTTCAACTCCCCCGGAGCATTCGACAGCGGGGCTTATGTCTACTCCGCAAAGCACATACTCTCAGGTGCCGTAATCGGAGTCGATGAAATACCCTCCGCAAAAATAGGAACCCTCTTCATGAATATCATCGGGGTCGCAATATTCGGATACTCAGACATCGGCCCCAAAATCATCCAGACCATACTCCAGCTTACCGCAATAGTCCTAATGTTCATTTCCATAAAAAAAGTATTCTCATCCCTGGCCGCCGCGCTTTCTGTAATAATAGCTTCCATATACCTCAATGCTCCGGTAATTGCAAAATTCGGAAACGTAAAAGAGCAGTACATGATAGCTTTTATGGTCATCGCAATCGCCTTCTTTCTTCTATTTTACAAATACAAAAAATGGTATTTGGCTCTGTTGTCAGGCTTCTTTCTCGCTGGAGGACCATTATTCAAGGAAACTGCAGTAAGCGCCCCCTTTGCAGTTGGCTTATTCATAATAATAACACCTTTCATAAAAAACACCGATTTCAAAACCGCACTGAAAAACCTTCTTCTCATCCTCGCAGGAGCAATAATACTTATCGCACCAATATATATTTGGATTGAAGCTTCTAATGTAAAAATTGCAAAGCCATACAGCTTTGTTTTTAACCGCATTAAAAAAATAATACCCAAACCTGCCCCCCAGCAGAAAAATCAAACACAAAACCAAAACCAAAAAGACATACTCAGCAACGGCAAAAAAGACTCCGCACCCAAAGGATACGTAGCCAGAAGCAGGAGCATTTTCGGATTCTCCAAACAAACACCAATCGTGCTTAGCTATTACAAAATACTCATCCTGCCGATAACACTGGCACTGCTTTCAATTTTCGCCTGGCTAACAAGACTTGTTCTCAACTGGCGAAAAAAAATAAATTACCGGAAAAAGGAAACTCTCGTACTTATGCTCGCGATTTGGTGGCTAACAGACATGATACTCATCTGGGTAAGTCCAAGGTCATACGAACAATATTACCTGCCCCTCAATGCCTCCGCCGCAATGCTCGCTTCATACATTGCCTATCTCTTCGACCAAAAGTTCAGACCAGCCAGCTCACCCGTCCCCAAAAAAACCGCACTCGCCGCTTTTGCTGTTTTCATAATGATAACCATGAGCTGGCACATATTCTTCGGCATAAGCCAAAGCCCTCACTCACAGACACAATACAAAAACCCGCAAACCGGACAGCCCCAAAAAAGAAGGGGTTACATTCAAAAATTAAACCAGGCAAACGCACACCTAAAAGGCCAGATCGGAGCCTGGGAAATTGTCGGAAAATACATAAAAAAAAGAACAAGCCCCAAAGACAGAATATATGTATGGGGATGGTACCCGGGTATTTACGTAAAAGCCAAAAGGCTTAGCCCCGTCCCCGAAGCTTTTGAAGCGAACATGCACATAATGCCGCCCTCAGAACTTGCCGAAATCGCTCAGGGTCTCGTAAAAGCCTTCAAAAATAATCCGCCAAAATATATTGTTGATACACATAAAAGACATTTCCCCTGGGACAGACCACCTCTGGAGCTTTGGCCTTTACTGCCTGAAGGTTTTATGGGGGCACAAAAAAAAGGTTTTCTGCCCAACAAAAAACAGGTTATCGAAATTTACGAAAAAACATGGACTCAATTCCTGAGCCGGAAAATAGGACAAAAAGAAGACCAGAGATTCAAAGCCATGAAACCGCTCAGAGATTACATAATGAATAATTATAGAGTTGCAAATGTCATTGGCCCTTTTGTTATTTTTGAAAAGCTCCCCGCCGGATGATTATGGATGACTATCTCCAAAAACAAAAAAACAGATACGACAAAACATGGCAAAACTCAATCGCTCATGGAAAGGAAAACCGCGGAAATTTCCAGGCCGACCTGAAATTCATTTACAATACAAATCTCTTTCATAAAGGAACCGCTGTCCTTGAAATGGGTTGTGGTACTGGAAACCTCTGCCGCGCCGTAAGTCAAATGGGATCTGATGTTATCGGTACCGACATTTCTTCAAAAGCGATCGAGTATGCCAAAACAAAACATCCCCAAATAGAATTCAAAGTCCAGCCGGCTGAAAAAACAGACTTTCAAGATGCCTCTTTCGATATCGTTATGACCTTTGATGTAATTGAACATCTACCGGACATAGACATTCATCTAAAAGAAGTGCACAGACTCCTAAAGCCCAATGGCCGTTACCTCATACAAACACCAAATAAATACTGCAACGCTGTTTACGAAACAATAAAGGCACGGTCATTCAGCTGGAAAAAATCACACTGTTCACTTCAGACACCCGCAAAGCTGAAAAAAAACCTCAACAAAAACGGATTCAACGTCAGCTTCATTAAGATTAACACTATAAACGAATTCACTCTGAAAAAAATCCGTCCTCTTGCGTTTGTATTAAAATACATCAATACCGAAAAATTACCGATTTGGATGCAGACAAATATTTTTGCCGTTGCTTCAAAAAAAATTAATGAATAAACAGCCTCAGGAAAGCTCAAAGTGATAAATATCTTAATGGTAAACTATGAATACCCGCCCCTCGGAGGAGGAGCAGGTAAGGCAAACAAATGCCTGCTCAACGAATTTGCAAACTCACCGCTTGTCAAAGTGGATTTGCTGACATCGGGCTTAAAATCTGAACCCGATATCGAAAATCCAGCCCAAAATATCACAATTTACAAAATACCAATAAACAAAAAAAATCTCCATTACTGGAAAAAAAACGAAGTACTTGAATGGCTCATAAAGGCCTCGAATTTTTATCAAAAATTACTGAACCAAAACCACTACCACCTTGCACATGCCTTTTTCGCTTTCCCAAGCGCATATCTTTGTTTCAAAAATGTAAAAAAACTGCCCTACATCATCAGCCTTCGAGGCAGTGACGTACCAGGCTACAACCCAAGACTCACACTCGACTACATCATACTAAAACCCCTGTTCAAAAAAATATGGAATAACGCCTCAGCAGTAATCGCAAACAGCAATGGCCTGGCGCAGCTGGCCGCAAAATTCACCCCAAAACTCACCATAGACGTTATCCCAAACGGAGTATACCTTGATAATTTCATCGCAACACCAAAAAATCAGCCCCATAACCCCCCCAGACTGATAACCGTCTCAAGGCTGATAAACAGAAAAAGGCTCGACCTCATCATCCGTGCCGTCGCAATCTGCAGACAAAAAAACATAAACATCTCTCTGACAATCACTGGACAAGGCAACCTCAAGCCCCAGCTGCTCGCCCTGACAAAAAAACTCAACCTGACAGAACAAATAAAATTCACAGACAGAATACCATACGAAGACATGAACCGCATATACAACGACCATGACATCTTCATAATGTCAAGCCTGCATGAAGGAATGAGCAACGCAATGCTCGAAGCCGCTGCCTCTGCTTTACCAATAGTAACGGTTAACTGCGAAGGCGCCCGCGAACTCGTAAACGAAAACGGTATTATAACAGAAAACTCCACACCCCACGACCTCGCCGGCGCCGTAATGAAAATCATTGACGACCCCGCAAAATTCAGGCTTATGAGCACCGCTGCAATACAAAAGGCAAAAAAATTCACCTGGCAAAACACCGCCCAAAAATACCTCAAATACTATAAATCAATCACAGAATAAAGGACCCTTTTTCAGGTTTTTTCCTTGACAATCATTAAATCTGTGATAAAATCTAAATTAATCGTGGAGGAGAAATACCTGTTCAAACCGGGATATTTCACCTGTAATCAAGGAAAACCTATTTGGAAGGAGAAGGAAAATGTCATGTTTGCGCAAAATCACCGCAGCCGTCGTACTAACCGCTGCTATAACCCAAGCCGCTTCAGCTTACCAACTGCTCGACTCAAACTACACCGCTCAAAACTACGCATCATATCAACTCCAAAATGCACAGTTAAGTAAGATAACATTAGACTCAATGGGCAATATTTACACTTCTGCATGGGGGCTGGCAGACGGTGCATCAGGTGAAATCTATAAAACAGATACTTATAAAAATACTTCTCTTTTCGCTTCAGGTTTTAATAAGCCCACTAAGATGGTTTACA
>CAZAYB010000137.1:5351-8109 GCA_964489215.1 uncultured Pirellulales bacterium | reverse complement strand
ATATTCAATGTCCATGGTAACATAGCCTTTTTTAGCCATCTGCAGGCCGTAATCGTAGTTCATCAAATCAATTTCTTCATTTCTTCTGCTGTCAGATCTTATGCCCATGACAGAATCTTTCCCGAATCTGCCATGACCGTGATTGCAGAGAATCGCAGGTGCAGGATTAGAAGATGAGACATTATCAGGGATATAAACCAACGCGGCAACTGACATGTCTTTCTCAAAATCTAAAAGCACTTTTCTTTTTATCAGGCCGTCTTCTTTGGTTTCATAGATCAGTTCAGGATTAAAATCAACCGGTTCCGGCAAAGAACCGATAAGATTTTTAATTTTTGACAATAACTCGGATTTCCACGAATTAAAATCATCAAAATTCCCGCAGCTGAATGAATGGCTTGGTGTAATTTCCCAGCATTTTCTGTTGAAGTACTCAACCATCGACAGGTTTCTGTTATTCATCTTAAAATATCCTTAATTTAACATTAAGCTTTTTCCAGCACTATTACACTGCAAAGCGGATCAGGGGATTTGTCCGGCAAGCCTTTCAAAATAAGTCTTGTTTGGTCATAAGTAAATTTAATTTCTTCACCAGATTGCAGGAAGTAAGCTTTTTCAATCTTAAAATCCACCTCCGGCAGAACTAATTCCCAAGCGCCGACAGGCCAGAAATGAACGAATAAATACACCTTACCTTCTTTTGCCAAAGCAGTTCCAAAAGTTCCTCCATCCAGTTTGAATGATTTATCTACATGGCCGAAAATAGAAGTGCCGTTTGTGTCGATCCATTGTGCTATCTGCTTTAAAGAATCTATGGATTCTTCGGGCACACTGCCGTCTGCTTTGGGGCCTATATTTAAAAGATAATTGCCGCCGTAAGAGGAAACCGCGGTCAAAAACTTTACCAGTTCTCTTGATGATTTCCACTGGTCATCATCGGCGGTATATCCCCAGTGGCAGTTCATTGTCATACATGCCTCCCAGGGTCTGGCAGGGTCAGGTGGCGCAATTCTCTGCTCGGGGGTGTCAAAATCTTCCTCAAGCCCTGATCTGTCGTTGATGATAATGTCCGGCTGGAGTTTTCTGACCATGGAATTGAGCTTTTCAGCTTTCCAGTGCTCGGCTTTGTAAAATTCTTTTTGAGTTCTGGGCATCATTTTGTCATACCAGAGAATATCAATCTTGCCGTAATTACTGCAAATTTCCTCCACCTGAGCATGGATATAATCTATAAACTCATCCCATCCGGCAGGATTAGATTCCGGACCGTCATAAAAAACCTGCCAGGACCAGTCAGGCAGCGAGTAGTATATACCTGTCTTAATGTCATGCCTGCGACAGGCCTCAACATATTCTCTGATCAAGTCTCTTTTAGCCTTTGACTTCACAGAGGTAAAATCAGACACCTTGCTGTCAAACAGAGCGAAACCATCATGATGTTTTGATGTCAGAACCATATATTTCATGCCCGCCTGTTTAGCGAGCTTGACCCAGTTTTCAACGCAATCCTTATCCGGGTTGAATAGCTCCGTCAGTCTTTTGTATTCATCTAAAGGCATTCTTTCAAGGTACATAAGCCATTCACCTCTGCCTAACATAGAATATAGGCCGTAGTGAATAAACATGCCAAAACGTGCTTCAGTGAACCATTTTATCTTTTCATTACTCATAAAAACAATGTCTCCTCTTTCAAAGCTTTATCCTCATATAAACAGATTTAAATGCAGTGAATTCATCTTTTATCAGCCATTTCTGAATGCTGCCTTGTTTATTTTCAATTTGCTCTGCCGCTAAAGGCTTGACAGTGCCATCTACATCCAGAAATTCCGCTTTACCCGGGTCTAACCTGCTTTTGTGTGAAAACTCAACCTGAACTTCATTGAAACAATCGTAAGACAGATTGGTAATGCAACAAGATAAATATTTCTCATCTTCCCAGGCCTGAACAAGAAAGTCTGTCGGTTCATTTACAAAAACCGGCAACGCATACGGATCCATCCATTCAATTACTTTCTTAAGCATGTAACGTCTGTGATAGCATAGAAGGTGACGGGTATCTATACTTATAGCTTTTATCGGGTATGGAAGCACTGCAATTTTACCGCCTGATTTATTTTCGTATAGAACTACACCTGAGCACACTTCCTGACGGTCAGCGTCCACCAGGGTTGAAATAACCTTTGCTTTATGTGACGGCAGTAAATGATACACCTGATCTGCATTTTTGAGCGGAATATAGGAATTGACATAAGGTCCAAAGAAATCCTTGTCAGTGCAATGTTCTCCGATCCAGCCGAGAGGTTTTTTACCAATATTTAAGCCTATCTTGTTACTATAGTTAAAATCAGCAAGCGTTTCTGCTGCCGGGGCATCGAGTATAAGATTTCCACTAAGAAGTGTTTCTATCTCTTTATTGTTCATAGCCATGAAAGTTTCACCGGTTATCATTTTAACAGAAGAATCATCAAAAGTGTAACTTAAGCCGAGCGAACCAAGGTTTTTAGCCAATTCAAACGAGGACCAGATAAGATCTGTGGGAGAATTAATTTTAGCAGCAGATTTTTTTGCTGAATCAAAATCATATATCAGCTGTATTCCACGTCTTGGCGCTTTATCTGGACGAATTTTGCATAAAGCATCAAAGTAACCCTTCGATTCAGGCAGTAATTTAAAATATTCAGGCTCTATCTTTATAGAATCGCCTACATAACCGGCTGCGGTAATAGCAGGATTCTGACCGCCGTTAAGGATACCATGA
>CAZAYB010000137.1:718-5341 GCA_964489215.1 uncultured Pirellulales bacterium | reverse complement strand
CCATGAGTTATATGAAACCTGACAACCTTCATACTTTTAGAAAAACGTGTAAAAGGTGTTGTCTCAAGTTCCGGTGTAAACTCGATGCCCAGCCCTTTAAGTAAATGACTGACCTGTTCCATATAAATAAGTCCGCCGACCAGGTCCCGCCTGTTCCAGTCGAAATAGCCGCCTATGCAGGGACGAACTACAGGCTTTACAATATGATCAAGCTGGTTAACTACTTCTTTAAGATTATAACCGAAAACAGGAGTTAAATGAAGGCAGGGCACCATTAATCCCATTCTGATCGATGGATTTACATCATGTACAGCCACCGTTAAATCTTTCGCCCAGTCGATGACACATTGACCGAGCAATTCTATCCAGGCCTTGCGTACCTTGGGGTCTTCGTATAACGCCTGCTTCAACTGACCGGGATGCCACTTACAGTTTGTTATGTCTGCAAATTTATCTAAATGCTTTTGACAAAAACAACCCCATTCACTGTCAGATACTTCAAAACGCATATCATCGTCAATATAAATGTATTGAGGTTCGCACTGGGCATATATCTTATAAAGCCGGCGGACATGATCTTTAAGGGCAGGATCTTCCGGGCAAGGTGTGCAGTGAGAGGAGCGTCCTGTCATATCCGTTCGCCAGAAGTTGATGTGAGGGAACTTATCACGGTGGTCCCAGCGGTTCTGGCCGTGGCCGAAAGTGTTGCCCATGTTCAGGCCGAACTTAATGTCATGCTTGTCGAATTGTTTTTTTACCTTTTTGAAGGTCTCTGTTTCACTTTTCGCTATTTCCAGTGGGATAATATTCCATGCCATATGCTGACAATTACATAAGAACATAACGTGCCTGGTTTTAGTTCTCTGGCAAAAGTCTATTATCTCGCCCAGCCTTTCATCCACGTTCCATTCCGGCAGGTAATACCTTAAAATATAATTTACTTCGTCATTATTGAATAATTTATTCGTCAATTTAAAATTTCCTTTTAATAACTACCGTATTTTTTTATCATTTCAATCGCATATGCATAAGAATCAAATGAGATAGTAGGAGAAACTGAATGATCTATATGATAAATATAACCGCCATTTTTCTTTGCTACGGTTATTTTTGAGGCTATTTCATCTTCAATTCTGGAAAAATCTCCTTCAGCAATGATATCTGCATTTATATTACCCATCAATGAGACCTTATCACCATATTTTTCTTTATAAACCCGCACATCATTATTCGCTCTTGTCTCAAGAGGATGGAGCCAGTCAAAACCTATTCGAATATATTCTGGTATTAATTTATTAATATCACCGTCTGTATGCAACAGCATGTATTTATTATGCTTAATACACCATGATTTTAGTCGTTCATAGCTGGGAGATATGAGTTCTTTTAAAATATCCGGTGAAAACATAGGCCCTGAACAGTAAGCCATATCCGAAAAAAACCAAACAGCATCAAAATCATTATTTTTTTCAACTAACAGATCCATCATACCTATAAGAAAATCAGTGTAATCCTGATATACTTGGAGTATTTGAGCTTTTTGACTCATCAGCCAAACACAAAGATTCTCCAGACCAAGCATACAAAAACTCATCCAGAAATGGTCCACCGGATTTACGACGGTGAACTCACCATTAGATTTATTAGCCGGATGCAACCTGTCTCTTGTCACAGTCAGATTTTCTTTTGCTTTTTGCCAGTCTTTTATAGTCTGGACCTTGTGTTCGAGCTCAGAATGACCGCTGTCACTTCGACGGCATTTTGAATATTTTACAACCGTGCCATAAGGATTCAAGTCTATAATATAATCGTCTGTTTCTTCATATATCTCATGTGAAAAAAAACCGCAATCGAAAGGATGATGCATTGTGATACGATCGATATCGAAATAATCAAATGGATCCTTGTCTGTGGGCAGGCCTTCCTGATGCCATTTTTCTATTGTCTCGGGCCAGTACGTATCACAAATTGGTATCCGATCAAGGGTTTTATGCCTCAGGGCAGCTTGTATTCTCTGTTTTGACTTAGTTGCTATAGATTGCATTTATTCACTCCATTTTACAGATCGAGATCTAGTTTGATTGTTTTACCGGTTTCGACCGATTCCTGGGCCCCTATGCACATCTTAGCGCTGACATATCCTTCTTCGATAGTCCCGGCGCTGCGGTCATATTTGCCATGAAGCATTGCCAGCTTGGCACGCATGACATTATCATTGCCGTCAAAATGTCCGCCTCCTGCCCAGTCGTAAGTCTCTGAAATATTTGTACCGGGCTTCTGGTCCGTCTTGGTAATATCAATTTTACTGTTGCCTATAATTATTTCACCGGAAGGATTTTCTATAAAATCACCATAATACCTTAAGTTCATAATACCCTTTTTACCCAAAAAGTAACCGCCTCGCTGACCGCCTTGAGCAGGGGCATTGAAACTCTGGCTGTAAGAGACATTTACACCGCCCTGGTATTGAATAATGACTACCTGATTGTCATCAATATCAATTTCATCGGCATAGACACATTTTCTTTTATGTGAAGCCGGCATGGCTCTGGCTGCTTCAACGTTTCTTCTGTAGATGCTCATCGGACAGGACCACTTCAGCTCACAGGTATCACAGGTAAGATCGTTCGGCTTATCTCCGCCGTAAACTAATCGAGAACCAAAGGCGGCAATACTGACCGGCTTAAGTTTGATTATCGAATTTATCACATCAAAATCATGTGTGGCTTTCTGCAAAAAAAGACTGCCTATTTTTTCTCTTGTTCTCATCCACTTGCGGAAGTAACCATCACCATAATGAACATTATTGACGTACTGAACTGATACTATATCACCTATTTCACCATTTTGGACATGGTCAATAGCAGCCAGGGTTACCGGAGCACCCCGCATTGTAAAATTAACCGCTACTGCCTTGTCATAGTTTTTCAGAAGGCTCCATATCTTTTCAACCTCTTCTTCAGTTATCGCTATCGGTTTTTCAAGCAGGATATTGACATTATATTTCACACATTTTTCAACCATCTCGGCATGGCTGCAGCAGTAAGTAGCTATTATAGCTGTATCAATATCTTCCTTATGGAACATTTCATCGACATCTTCATAATATGGAAGATTCTTAAAATCTTCTCTGAGCTCAAAATCAGATCCCGCAAAATCTCCCAGCATATTGCCTGCTGAACTCAAAATTCCAGCAACTGTATTATCAAAATAACTGCGATCAATATCACTGAAAGCTGCAATACAGCCAGGACTGAATTTTTCCAGCTGAACCATATGTCCGACACCGGATCCACCGGCTCCTATGCACGCTATCTTATTTTTTGAAACCATTACTAAATCTTTCGCTATATTGAATTAAAGTGACTAAATTGGCAAGTACATGATCAATATTATTGTTACTTAGGCACTACTTCAGGATTATCATAAAGGCAGTAGCAAAGATTTTCAAGACCCATGGCAGTGGAGGCAGAGTGGAACCCATTCATGATAAAAATATGGCTTGCCAGAGATTTATCATGTGTCACTTCTATATTGTCTTTGAGCTGAGATAATTGTTTTTGAATATCAGGCTCTTGCATGCCCCTGACGTCATCCATAGTCCAGATTCGGCCTCCGGCATATCGCTGCTCACCTGAAGAGGAATTTTGATAATTATCAGAACCGGCCCACCAGAAACCTGAAACCAATGCCGAACATTGCCCGGAGTTAGCCAGATATCTTACTGCATCATCGAAAGTCTTCTGTGGGCCCCCAAAGTACTCTGCTACAGCGGTATTTTGAAAAAAAACTTCCTGGTAAGGAATAACATCTGTTTCAAGCCCTTTAATTGAGCCTAATATTCTTTCTCTAGGAGTCATTTGAAACCTTTAGAACCTTAATTGATTTTATCATCAAATATAATGCTTTTTACAATTAGATTATTCATTTTTATTTACCCATCCATCATCTTCAGGCAGTTTTTCCGGAACGGCTTTTAACCTTTTGATCAATATTACTATATCTCGAACACCACCGATGGTCAGCCAGGACACTATTCCAATTACAAAAATAAATATAAAAGATATGTAAATTTTCCAGTAAGTTAGCCACATACTCGCTGGAATTTCAAATATTATATTCAAAACAGTACCTATAATAAATATAGTAAAGAATGCAAACTGTAAACCTAGAACCAAAAAGAATATGAACCGGTCCTTGCGGCTGAACTCGTTGGTCAGGCCCAGTTTATTCCAAATACTCTTTTTATGAAATTCGCCAATGACTTCGTCATCCTTTACAGCATATTGGCCCCTATGCAAAATCTTGTCCAAATTAACCTGACGAGGTGTGATAAAAGAAACTACAAAGTACACTGTACAGGCAACAGCGGCAGCATAAAAGCTGATTTCCATCCCGTTTAAAAAGAAATCCGGATTAAACTGTCTAATGACAATGCCTGTGATAGCAAGTAAGGAACCCACAATCATTGAAGTATAACCTGCAATGGTAGTTCCTCTTTTTGTGTAAAGGCCGCCTATGATAACAGCTCCTGCTCCGCTAAGGTATACCGCACCAGTAATTTGAAACCACAGAAGGATAGCTTCAGTAGATTTCCAGACAAGGCTGAATAAGAATATAAAA
>CAZAYB010000137.1:0-708 GCA_964489215.1 uncultured Pirellulales bacterium | reverse complement strand
CAACAAATGGTTAGCTAAATTAGATTGAAACATCGATCAATAATAATATAACAACTCCTACTCCAACTGTCTCAAGAAGATGCAGCAGCATATGTGTTTTTTGATCGAAAGGTTCATTTCTGAAAGGCATAACCACATCCTGAATGAATATACTTCCCCATGAATGCAGATAGGTATCATGCGTGCTGATAAAAGCTGCAAGAAAAACAGCGGCAAAACAACCAAGCAGGCCTCTGGTAAGAATTACATTCATGACTACCGGTACAGTCATTTGATTTCTGCGCTGTTCATCCTCGATACCGCTCAGGACATTGTTAACTGTAGAAGACCAGCCGGTAAAATCAGGATGCTTAAGCACAATTATAGCGGTTATTGCAAGCATCGAAGTTGCAAGCATGAGTGCGTAACTTCTTAAGTTTCCTAAAATGGCTCCCATCTTGGCTTCATGCGGAGTTAAGGCAGAAGCGTTATAGCCCTGACTGCCCTGCCAGGCCCTGGTCCCGTAAAAAGCAAGTATGGCTACCATTACATAGTACCATACATTAAAGTCCTTAATCTTGTCGCCTTTAAAAGGATGGACAAAATGGATACTTTCAGGTTGATTCATCACATCATCGAAGGGCGCCCATCCAAGCTTTAAGAGTATAAATGCTATTATAACTATGAAAACAATAAAAGTAAACATTCCTTGAATAAAATCTGTTAACA
>CAZAYB010000136.1:0-8129 GCA_964489215.1 uncultured Pirellulales bacterium | reverse complement strand
GATTTCCACCGTGCGGTAATAAGAAATGACCTCCAAACCATAAGCAAAATGATAAAGGAAGGCTCTGATGTAAATCAACTGGACAACCTGAGCGCAACCCCGCTAATGTATGCCGCATTGCTGGGTTATACACAATCAGCTCAGCTGCTGACAGACAACAACGCTGACATTAACAAACCAGGCGCAAGAGCAGCTGCTCCATTGCACATGGCAGTGTTAGCGGGTCAAAATCAGATGGTTACCCTCCTTATCGCAAAAGGAGCAGATACATACGCCCAGAATTACGCAAAAGTAACACCGCTGGAAATGGCAAAAAACACAAACGCAGCCAGCATTGTGGAAATGATTAAAACAGCACGCGCCAATGAAAAAACCAATACTGATAAAGAACATTCAAAATCAAAACCCGTCCAGCAGGAAACTGCCGCAGCAGTGAAACCAAAAGCCCCCGGACCAGATAACTCAAAACAGGTCGCAAAAGATATCTGATACTATAGCCCTGAAAAAATTGCGTACTAAGGTTTAAACTTGCCATTGATGTTAAGCGAATTTTTCAGCACCGCTGGTATAAATTGCCAGCCTAAATAGTAATTCATTCACACAAATGTTTCGTCTTCATACCCATGACAGCCTGGTGACAATTATCTTTGTCCAAGATACATTGTAAGCATTTTCTCCCACATCGAAGAACTCGTCTGCTCAACAATCTTTCTGTTCAATTGTTCAGTAAGATGACTTTTTCCGCTAAGCCCAAAAGCATAATACTGTGTATTGAAAACATTACTCAAAACATGCATATTCCCGTCAACCTGCTCTTTCACCATATATCGCAGTATTGGAGCATCGTATACAATAGCAGCAGCCTCATCGGCCCTGACAGCTTCAAATGCTTCGTCAACAGTCCCATAGCTTTTATAACCAAGCCCGTTTCCCACAAGAAACTCCTGACTGGTAGAGCCTTTAACCGTAGCTGTTCTGACTTTCCTTAAATCCTCCGGCCCGTTTATACCCACCTGAAGCTCACCGACCGTTAGCGCAGAGGTTATTGAAGCGGTAAAACCTGAAATTATTATTATACTGGTGAACATCCATATAAGTCCTACACATCTTCCGCCAATTGTTTTTGGTGCCTTATCCCCATAACCGACAGTAGTCATAGTAACCGCCGCCCACCAGAAAGCAGAGCCAAGTCCCTTTGAACGATTGTCACCGAACTCCTCGGCATTTGCTTTCCTTTCGAAAAGCCAGGTAAAGAAACCAGCCGCAAAAAGCACCCCGCCCAACGCAACTATTACCTTAAGAAAAGTAGGTGAAATAAACCGCTCAACGACAGTCAGCCAGCCTGCCCTGGTATCTTTGACAACGCCGATTCCCAAACCGGATGTATGAAAGGCATGCGTAAAATCAAAATGTTTTTCGCGATCTGCGGTAATAGTCAGTGCCGCTGCAGCAACATCAACTGTTCCATCTTCAAGGCCATCAAGCATTTGCTTTAAACTCATTTCATGAAACTCATAGTCAAGACCAAGTTCGTCAGCGATTCTCGTCCAAAGCTCGATACTTATTCCGCTCCAGTTGCCGTCCCGGTCCTTTATTGCAAAAGGAGGTGCCGATTTTGTAGCCACTACAAGTTTACTCGCATAAACATTTGCAAACTGACAAAAAACCATTATTACAAAAATTAACAAAATTAAATTAACGGCATCTCTGATAATTTCCTTAAAAGACTTAATCGTTCCGTCGCTTTTAATCATATTTGCTCCAATTTGAATTGTCAGAAACTATACCTTACAGCAGTGTATACATTTGTATTATCCCTAAACTGCCCGAAGAACGTATGCTCATAATCTCCGAAGAATATATTCCCGCCGATTTCTACAGCAACATTATCTGTTATTTTATAATGAGCATTTGGCCTCATGTACACATCCTTATCGGTAGGGCTGTAATAGGTGAACATCGAAAGTGTAAGGTTCTGATTCATCAGCAGTTTAGTCAGCCTAAGGGTCGCAAGATGCCTTGTCCTGTCCCTTGCAGGCCCTGAGGGCAGATTGTCAAGGTAATGCCCATAATCGGACATCTGCTCAATGTAATACTGCAGACCCGCTGTAAAGTTTTTACCAATCTCCCTCGTATATCCTCCGAGCAGCCTGAACTCGGAATTTTTCACAAACGGATTTTTACCGGACTGGTCATCCCGTGAGTCATAATATCCTGCTTCAATATTTCCTATTCCCCCGGCAAACGGACCCCGAACGCTCACACCGTAAACGTTAAGGTCAGGAAATGTTACTTCACCTGTTAATGTCTGACCCCCCGGACTTTTCCAGAAACCCTTATAACCATAGAAAGCCAGTTCATAAGAACCAAAGTTGCGATAAGCCCTGAGATGAAGCTCATAATCCTTAAACCATCGGTCTGGTTTTTCTGTTGTCAATTCAGCGTCCCTGCCTGCTGTCCTGCCAAGCATTGAACTGTAATATGAAATACGTTCACCGCTTATGAAATTATCACTGTCGAACTGCGGCACAAAAACAATATCAAGATTAGCCAGATCATGAAAAAGACTCACCTTAGCTGCATCCGAAGGTGCCTTCAAATATTCGGAATCCCTTCCGATAAAGAATGACTGCCAGTCCTTCGGAAACAAATCGTTAATGAAAACAAGATCACCTGTTCCCCACGTAAGAATCTGTCTTCCAATCCACATATCCGCATAAGAGACAGGCCTTAAAAAAACGTAAGCTTCGCGAATCTGGTAATCAAATTCTTCTGTATACATATCGCCGACAAGATCCCCCTTAAACTTGACGTCGCCCCAATCCTGATAACTGTAAAGGTCCTGCTGAAAACGCATTTCCATTACTGACATGTCCTTTTGGTACTTGTCATTCTGGGTACGATACCCGCTCCTGAGTTCAAAAAAACCGTGCTTTTCAATATCCCAGTTATCAAATATCCAGAAGTTATTCTGATCCCGTTCCGCTGCAGTTGCATCCTGCAATAAAACCGCCACACCAGAAAAAAATATAACAGAAAAACAAAAAAGACGAATATAATCCTTCAATGCTCTCTCCTTAAATGATTGTAAAACTTAAGACTCTCTCTTAAAATTGCTTTTGAAAGTCAGATAGATTACCGGATTTAATATCTTACCGCTTCTCTTGGCGGCCTGCGAAGATATCTTTCAGTAAAAATCCTGTCCTTAAGATCAATATTGTATTTAATATCACTAAATTCCATTATTGTAGTGCTTTCTCGTTTTTTATCAACAACTTTTGATTTTGTTACAGTTATAAAATCCTGAATCTTTTTGGTCTCGAGAGATTCTATTATACGGTATATCTTGTCCTTGGCATCGTAATATTCCATCTTCATCGGCATAAATGTCTTCTTGTCGATATAAACATCGTAGTATTTAAACTGTACCAGTTTGGGCTGTTTGGGCTTATTACGAATAACATAATATTTCTCCGTTGTATCCCTCAGCTCATGAACATCTTCATCCAGGGACCTGCCCGATACGTCCTCGTAAAGGTAATCTGAACCGGCAAAGCTTGTCCTTTTATCACTAGCTGCTATCCTCTTTACAAGATCAAGACTGGGCAAATAAAGCCACCTGTCGTCATCCTTTTCTGGTTTTGCGTGTTTATGAACCATAAAGACCATTTCCCTTACATCGGCTGGTCTTTGGAAATACACAAAATATTTCTGGTCCTGATAATCTGTGTTTTCGTACTTTTTACCATCCTTTCTAAGTATCACAAACTGCCTTTCCCGTGAACGGTCCTGTTTGTCTGTTATTTTCATATAGACCTTGCTTTTACCGTCATCTCCCTGATAGTAGGCCATGTGGTTCGCTTTCTGAACTATCTTCTCAACAGTCAGCTCTTCTTCCTTTACCTCTTGGCCAGCTTTGTCATCAGACTCAGCCTTTGTCTGCTCTTGAGCCGTATTCGCCGAAGCGTTCAGCGAAACCATAATAATCATTAAAACCATGACTGCTCTGAAAATTGAAGTTAACTTTTTCATTTTTAATTTCCTTTCCAAATCTTTAAGTTTACAAACCTATCCCAAAACTTTACTCATCCCGGGTCTGCGTCGTTGTGCATTTTTTCCTTTTTGAAATAAACGAACACCCCGCTGCCATAACAACTATAGCAATTCCGCTTACCCACGAAAGTGTTCCAAGTGAAGCATTGAAGTATTGATGGAGGTTCAGCGCTATAAGAGCTACCACAGAAACCGTTACTATTATACAGAATACGCAACTGCATGTCGGTTTTACAGGCTGCTTTACATTTCTGAACAAAACCTTTTCTGCTGTTCTCAAAACAGCTGGCAAAACGAAAAGCGTTATCGCCCCTGACAGTGCCATTATCGCACAAAGAAAAACGCCAACAGTTTTATATGGAATTAGAGGCGCCGCAAGCAGCGGTAAAAAACCAATCGCTATAACAAGTACGTTTCTTGTGATTGCCCGGGCAGGCTCACCGAACATTTCAGATGAGCTTTTTCGCCATGAATGTGTCTGGCCGTAGGAATCTCTGCTCCTCTCAAGAAAGTGAATCGCAAAGTCAACCGCCATACCGAGAGTTAAAGCGCTAAGAACCGCAACAGGCATATCATAGCTTTTCCCAATGAAACCGATCAGCCCGTATATCATAAGAATGGTTATCGTAAGCGGTATCATGCAGACTAATCCCCACAACGGCGAGCCGAACAAAAGCGTCATCATTATGAAAACAACTAAAAAGCTCCCCATAAACGACTGCAGCATTCCCCATACCATTTTGTCCTGCCATACTACGTTAATATACGTAAGACCGGCCCAGTCGTGTTTTATGTCTGAACGGGGGTTCTGCCTGAAAAATTCATTTACGGCCTTTACCACTTTTTGCATATCACGGTTATCACCGCTTGAAAGCTGAATCCAGAGGTTTGCCTTTGAGTAATCAGGAGTAACGAAGTGCCAAAGGTCGTCGGGACGATGGCTGTTTTGAAACTGCATCAGGTTCTGGGCAACCGCACTGACAGAACCGGGAATCGTATAATCTGAACTATCACCGCTTATAAGCTCCTGGTTTACCTTCTTTACTATCTGTGTCACTGCGTTTGTTTTGCCGACTACGTCAAGAGACCCAAGGTGACGCTGCAGTTTTTCAATATATTTTAATCCTTCCGGAGTTTTAAATATCTTCAATCTTTCCTTTTCCAGTGCGAAAAACGCAGAGAACTCGTCCCACGTGTAAAACTCATCATCTGTATCAGCAGCTTGAGCCTTGTCCGATGCCAGTTCGCTTAGCTTATCAAGGAGCTCAGGAGCAGTCAAAGACTTGGACGAAAACTCCCGGACACGTGCCTTAAGAAGCTGATGAGCTGTTGATGTATAATCAAATTCCTTTTTCAGCTCATCGGCTTTAGCATCCACAGCAGACTCTAAATCCTCAGTGAACTGCTCATTTACGGATTGGTCCGACGGTCCTTCAAGAACCAGATAAGCCATATAAGTACCTGCGAAATGTTCATTGAGCACCTTGTCAGCTACCCTTATCGGATGGCCCTGGGCAAACCATTTAACCGGGTTGTCGTTTATCTTTATCCTTGTAATACCGTAAACAGAAATAACTGCGATAACAGCCAACGCAAGTATTATCGGTTTGGCAGCAGTGTATGTTAACGAACCGAGCTTTTCGAGAACCTTAGTCAGTGGTGACCGGCTTTGCTCTCCATGCTGAGCTGCCATACCAAAGTTCTCAAGTGAACTTTCTTTTATCATCATAATATATGCAGGTACGAAAGTTATAGTACAAAGCCAGGCCGACATTATCCCAAAGGCTACAAAAACACCAAATACCTGAACTGGAGGGATAGGCGTCAGTGCAAGTGAGGCAAAACCTGCCGCCGAAGTCAAAGATGTGTAAAGCATCGGAGTAAAAAGGTTCTGCATTACCTCAGTAATTGACTGCTTCTTTCCTTTTTGTTTTGTATAAATGTCAAAGAATTCCGAAAGTATGTGTATCGAATCGACAACCGCTATGGGCATAAGAAATATTGGTATCATACTGCTCATAATGTGCACAGGATAGCCCAGACCTATCATAAGACCCATAGTACAGATAACCGAAACCATGGCAACAATCATCGGTGAGATTACAAGGATAAGCTTCCTGAAAAATATTAGCATGAGTATGAAAATCGTAAGCATTGCCAAAGGAGCCGAAATAGCCATCTGAATAAACATCTCGTGCCCGAATGTGTCTTCGGCAACCGGCAAACCGGTTATATGAAACTGGTCGCTGCCGGAAAATGTCGCAATTTTTTCGTTCAGTTTTGTGTATATCTTATGACTGATGTCCTTGCTGGTAATCGGCAGGTATATTGCCATCGCTTTCTGGTCGTCTGATATTACAGTGCCTTTTAAAAGAGGGTTCTCAATCGCCTTTTCGCGAATCTGGTCAGCCTGGGCCTGTGTTTCAGGAGGTTCAGGCATGAGCCATTCAAATTTTACTACCCCAGGACCTCCCTGCCCGATATGATCAACCGTCGAAGGTGCCATTACATCAGCTTCTATCACGCCCCGGATTTCGCCGGTCTTTTCGTCTTCCCACCGAAGTTCATTCATCGCATACTGGGTTAATTCGTAAATCCTTCCAAGTGATTCAGGGTTGAATACCCCGTTTGGATTGCTCTGGTTTACTACTCCGACAACAACCATATCACTGAGGTCAAATCGTTTCTTAACCTCATCATGGAAAACCCGAACAGGTTCATCCTCTGCAAGCATATTTTCGGGATCGGTGTCAATTTTGATTCTGCTTATCATAACTCCCAGAACGATAGTTATAAGAAGCATAATAATCGTTATCGCTTTGTAATGTTCAATCCCGACCTTTATAATTTTGTCTTTCATATTCATAGCGGTAATTCCTTGAAAAATTCAGTAGTTTCTCCCTGGCTATTCTTCGATTATTCCTTCAAGCATTTTTTCTTCATCGGCCGCAACCTTGTTACCCATTACATCAGCAACAACAGGACCGAACATCCTGGCCATTAGCCCAAGATTCATCCTGGAAAGATACACTTTTTTATCTGCGTCCTCCCATATCGCAAAAGTGCAAGGCATCATCGTAGAAATATCCCGCCGGGAATCAAGAACCTCTTTTGCGTATTGGGGATGACAAAGCTCTACCAGGGTTACCCGAGACTCAAAATCAACGTTATGCCTGGCAAGACTTTTATGCATCTTTTTCACATCCGCAACCACCCAGTTGTTTTCCGTTATCCGCTTCTGTACAAGATCAACAGCTTCATCATATTCCAAAGTCACAGGCTTGGTTACTATCATCAGCTTTGGCATAAAGTAAAACCCCGCCGCTGCTAAAATAAGTATCCCGATTATTACACCAGCTATAAATGGACCGAAAATCGATTTTTGCTTTACAACTTTAACCGTCGGCGTCTGAGGTTGTTGGTTATTGTTTTGTTCATTACTCATAATTTTCACCTTTCTGTGTTTGTCTGTTTGAAGGGCAGAGGTTCCCTTAACTATTATTTTGCAATACTGATTTATCCTGAACCGAACCTTCCGCACTGCAATTACTGTAAACGCAGTTTAAAAGTTTGATAACGTTAGGATTTGAAATGTAGTAATACACGTTGCTTCCCTTCCTTACAGATCCAAGTACACCTTTGTCTTTCATCATGCTAAGCTGCTGGCTTGTTATAGACTGCTTACTGCCCACAGCGTGCACAATTTCATTAACGCATTTTTCACCGTCCTGCAATGTCTCCACTATCTCAAGCCTTACCGGGTGAGCAAGAGCCTTAAGAGTGGAAGCAACTTTTTCTGCCAGTTTTTTATCCATGAGTCATTCCTTGAAATTATATTATTATTATATAGTAATAACATAATATGATTTTTGTTCAAGCTTTTTTTATAAAATTTTTTAAAAAAGTGGAAAAAGCTGAAAGCTACAGCGAAAATTACCAATACTGCATATTTTTATCAGTCATTTTAGCTTTTTACAAGAGAATTCCAAATTCCCTTACTGCCCTTAAAGCTATACCAGTTCTGAACTTATATCGTTTATAGTTTCCCTGAGCTTGTTCGCAGAGTTTGCCAAAGC
>CAZAYB010000135.1:0-8181 GCA_964489215.1 uncultured Pirellulales bacterium | reverse complement strand
GGCTTACGGGCCTAAAAAGTATTTTGAGGTTGAAATAATCTGACTAAAAACGAAAGCTAACAAGCATAATATCCTATACTTATGGACATTTGGGAGCATAGCAACCCACAAATCTTTTTAAAGAGGCAATTAATTTAACCCCAAAATTTCTGGTTGTCTTTCAAAAGCAATTATTAGAGCTGCTCTAAGTTTTTTATAATCAATTAATTAACTGGTTTTTAACGGGTTTAATTGGCAAGTTAGTTGGGGGAAGAGAAAAAAAGATTCTTTTGGTTTCGCTATTTGGAGTTTTATTTACGCAAAATGGCGTTGTTTGCATTTTGTTTTTATTATATTATGGGGTTGCTGGAAGTAATTTTTGTTAAGGTGTTTTTAATTCTTACCCAATTCATGTTTAATCTGGCAAGGAAAAAGTTGAAATGAGCTGGAATCATAGAGACAGAGTTAAAGCATCTCTAAACCATGAACAGCCGGACCGTTGTCCTATTCAAATTAGTTTTACGCCGGAATTTGCTGAGAGATTAATTAAAGACCTTGGCCTTATCTCAGGAAAGGGCCATAATCCTCATGGGGGCGGCAATCCATATATTCTTGAAATTGCAACAGAGCAGGATATGCTGCTTACTTCTGTCGGCTGGGCCAACAGTTACTATCAGAAAGATGATGAGTATGTTGATGAATGGGGGATCGGATGGAAAAAAAGTTTTTACGAGACACCTTTTGGCAAAGGGGCATATACGGAAATAGCAGTTAATCCTCTTGCTGTTGATGGTGCCATTGAATCTTATTGCCCTCCGGATCCGCATCGAAGTGAGATTTATGAGCAGGCAAAAAGCATGGTCGCAAGTTATAAGGATGACTATTATACCGTCGGAGTGGCTGTTACTACCATTTTTGAAACTGCCTGGGCTTTAAGGGGATTAGAGCGTCTTCTTATGGATTTGGCAATTAATCCGCAGTTGGCCGAAAGAATACTTGATATACCGTATTTATATCACCTTGAAGTTGCTAAAAAGTTGACGTGTTTAGGTGTTGATATGATCTGGCTCGGTGATGATGTGGGTACTCAAAAGGGTATGTTAATTGCTCCGGATATGTGGCGTCATTTCCTTAAACCCCGCATGAAAAATCTGGTGGCGAAGATCAAAGAAATCAATCCGGCAGTTAAAGTCGCTTATCACTGCGACGGCAAGATATTTGACATTATAGAGGACCTTATTGAGATAGGTATTGACGTGTTAAATCCGGTTCAGCCCGGCTGTATGGACCCAGCTGTTGTAAAAGAGGCTTACGGGGACAGGTTATGTTTCTGGGGCACAGTTGATGAACAGCATACGTTACCCTTTGGTTCTACGGTGGAAGTAAAAAACGAAATTAAAAATCGGCTCGAAAATGTTGGAAAAAATGGCGGTTTAATTTTAGGGCCAACCCATCATGTGCAATTAGATACACCGCTTGAAAATTTTTATTCCATGGTAGAAGCAGTTTTGGATAAAAAATTAAAGAGGAACTCAAGAAAAATAGTTGGATATAAACAACCAGTGGAATCAGCTGCTCGGTTTGGAGATATTGAAAAGGTTTATTAATTTATTTTTATGGAGGTTTTGAAAAATGAAAGTTAACCAGTTTTTATTTTGTTTGGTTTTAGTGTTTTGCATAAGTTTTTCAGGTTTTGCGGATACATGGTGGTGGACAGATTCAGGCGGTGACCATGACTATAACAATCCGGCTAACTGGTTGATTGACGGTGGAGATGTGCCGACAGCGGCTCCTTCTACATCCCAGACACTTAATATTGACAACCATCCTGCTTTAGGTGGGCCTGTGCTAAGTGACACAGGTTCGGCAGGCGATATATGGATAAGTGTGACTGATTCAGGAACCTTAACTGTTGGCCCTGAAGCAGAACTAACAGCTTCAGGAACTATAACAGTTTCGGCTAAAGACCCTAATGAAGCAAAACTTTTTCTCAATGGAGGTTCTGTCTCTGCTGGTATTTTAGGGGTTGCAAGGCAGGATGATTCTTCCGGTTATGTAGAAGTTAACGGCAGTGATTTTTCAGCAGCTCAGGTATGGTTTGGTGATAACAGCAAAGAAAATACGAATGCTGAAATGGTTATAAATTCAGGTGATTTCAATATTAATACGACTTTTGTGCTCGGTGCGAACAGTAATACGGGTTCGTTTTTTATCGATGTTAAAGGCGGCATACTTGACAATAACGGAACGATGTATGTTAATCCTAATTCTGGTGAAGCTCAAATCAATCTATCGGGCGGGGTATTCGAATATGGTGCTATTAGAACCCTTGGCAGTCAAATACTGGATGTTGAGGACCTGATAGATGCAGGCGTGATTACAGGTTACGCAGATAGTTTCGGCGGAGCAAGTCACCCCAGAGCGACTTTCTTTATTGAAAGCGGCCAGGTCTGGGCCGAAATACCGGCAGATCTTGGAGCTGCCTGGAGCCCCTTGCCGGGAATTGATGAAAATCTTGACGGTGTTGAATTATATAACGATGCCGAATACCTGTCATGGAAGCCTGGAGATAATCCTCAGTCTTATATACTTTATCTTAGTGAAAGTGAAGATGACGTGATCAATGCAGTTGATTCTTCTTCACCTGCTTATGTCGCTTCTATTGCTCATACAGGCGCTGTTGATGCAAGGCAATCTTATCCGATATCATCCCTCGGATTAGAACTGGGAAAAGATTATTATTGGCGAGTTGATCAGATTGATACATCTTCTGAGGTACACACAGGAGAGCTGTGGTCATTTAACTTTGATGATTATCAGTATTTAGATTCCTTTGGAGATTATATAACCATTCCGATAACAGATGTCTGGACGGATAATGGTTTAGCAGGCCTGACGGTAGTGGATGACGACAGCGATGACACTGAGGAGTATGACGCAGGCAGATATGCTGTCCTGGAGTTCAGCAACGGCGGTTCAATGACTCGAACAGTACCTTTTGCTGACTTAACAAGGGATAATATAGTTTCAATGAGAGTTCGTTACAGGGTTCCGGATGCAAACGAGTTAGATTTGCAGGTAACCCTTTTTGATGGAAGCCAAAGTACTACAGTAACAAAGAGTACGCTTGTTGTTGCCCCATATTGGAATGACTGGAATATTGACCTTGCCGATTTTACCGGTGTAAATCCTGGCGATATTCAGACGATCTCAATAGGAAGTACCGGCAGCGGGCTTGTGGAAATCGAGGACATAAGACTCTACATTCAAAGATGTGTTGGCGAGTTTGCACCCCTTGGAGACCTTGACGGAGATTGTACGGTTGATTTGGACGATTACGCTCTTATGGCTTCTTCCTGGAAAGATGCCGATACAGGTTATTCTCCTGATCCTCTTACCACTGCTCCGGTGGCTGTTTATACATTTGATGAAGGGATTGCTGAACCGAATATTCCGGATTCTTCAGGCAATGATTTCGAGGCACTTGTTACCCTTGGTGATGAAACGCCTGCTGATTTCGGCGGAGTTTTTGGTAAATTTGATATCGTACCGGGTTATAGCGGCGATTGTCTTGACCTGGCCTATAATGCTGACAGTGAATTCACCGGTTCGGCGCAGCTTATGATACCTCAGGAAGTGTTTGACGCCATCGGTGCTACAAATCAAATGACAATATCCGTATGGGTTTATGGTGAGCCGGATGTTTATGTGCCAACCACCGGCATGGATGCGGTTCAGAACATGTTCTTTACCACTACAAGAAGCGAGCAGGGTTGGGGACACGAATCTCACATAAGGCTGCCGTGGACATGGATCAGTCTTCCCGGCTGGAATGCCGGTGTGTGGTGGGGTTCATTGGGACCGACAGCTGCATGGTATTTGCCTGAGATACAACCGGCAGACTGGGAAGGTCAGTGGAACCATTATGTATTCACCAGCGAGGTTGTCAGTGACAATGTTACCAATGCGATTTATCACAATGGTGAACTTGTTTCGAGTGTAAGCGGGACAGTGGCAAATGACGGCCAGGGTAATCCGCTGGATCTTTCCGGTATTCTCAAAGGAGCCTTTGGATGGGTTCCCGGCGGCGGCTATGTTGGCAAAATTGATGAGGTCCGGTTTTATGACACAATTTTGCCGATTGGCGAGATATTAACCCTTGCTGATTCGAGCGGCACTTTGATTGAAATGCCGAATCCCGAATATGACCTTGTTGATGACGGAGAGATTAACATAGAGGATTTGGCGGCACAGCTTCAGACATGGCTTGACTATGAGATATGGCCGTAATGGAAATATGATATTTGTTCGCCGGGTAATTAATTACCCGGCGAATAGTCAAAAGTGTAATTTAAGGGAATAAATAAAATGAAAAAAGCCTTTACATTAATTGAATTGTTAGTGGTTATTGCAATTATTGCTTTGTTAATGTCTATACTCATGCCTTCGCTGGCAAAGGTTAAAGAGTTGGCGAGAGTTTCTGTATGTTCGTCTAATTTGAGACAACTTTCACTGGCTTCTGTTCTGTATGCACAGGATTATGAAGATTGGCTGCCGCCTGTAAATCATGATCAAGCCGGGCAATATTGGTTTCATCAGATATCCCCATATATGGGAGATAATAATTATCAGGAATATGCTGCTGATGGAAATTCCGATGTTCAGAGTCTTTACGACGGTCCAATGAAAACAGCTTTTTGCCCTAATGCAAGAAAGATATCGAATACTGGCATAGGCAGTGCAAGTGAAGCATGGGAGTTTCCAAGTACATGGGGTTTTGGTGCCGGCAGTTATGGTATGAACCTTTGGACTTCTAAGCATAAAGGTTCATCATGGGAGGAACACCCTGCTCTGCCAGCCGAGAATTATTTTGGAAAGGTTTCGAGTATTAAAGGTGATGTGCCTCTATATGGGGACTGTACCTGGGTAGGGGGCTGGCCAAAAGACAGTGAAACACCGCCTACTGATTTACAGGCCGGAGGTGAAGGAGAGGTGTATTTACCAAGATTTTGCATTGACAGGCATTCGATGAAAATATGCATAACACATGTTGATACAAGTGTCAGTCCAGTTAAGCTTCCGGAGCTTTGGTCATTGAAATGGAATAAAAATTTCGATACCAAGAGAGTATCTCCTGAAGATGTTATGGCATATTGGAGAGATAAAAATGTTGAGTTTTAGTGATACAGATATGTAGTCTGTGTTTTATTAAATTTTTATTACTTTTAGTATGGAGGTCGAAAATGAAGAAGTTAATTGTTGTTTTGTTGTTGGTGATGGCGGCAAGTGTGCCTGCAATGGCAAATGTCATTGCAAATGGTGACTTCGAAACCGGTGACTGGACAGGTTATTTGTGGGCACCTGTGGGAGATGGTACATTTATAACTGGTTTCGGTGCTTATGAAGGTAGTTATGCGGCTCAGATGCAGAATTCAGCCGCAGGTAGTTGGAGTGGTATCTATACTGGCTGGAACGCGCTTCCGGCAGGCGCTACCAATTCTACTCCGATGGAATTCAGCTTTGCTGTGAAAAATCTTGATGCTTTTGCTTCTGCTTCTGTTGTTTACAAGGGTTATGTTGTTGATGAAAACTTCGAAAGCATTAACTATCCTGACACTGCCTGGGAAGGTCATATCTTCGAATCTAATACAGGCGAACTTGCTGCAGGCGGTGACTGGCAGATAATTACTGTACCGTTTACCTTGCCCCGTGCAGACAGCGGTGAAAATGCTTATATCAAGCTGGAACTATTTGGTTACGGTTGGGATAGTGCCAATTCTGCTCCGTTACATAATGCAGGCGCAAATCCTATCATGATCGATGCCATCACTGTTGTACCTGAGCCTGCTACCATGGCTATTCTCGGTCTGGGTGGTTTGCTTCTTAGACGCAGGCGTGTGTGAGTTTTGATGAAAGTGTGAAAATGATTTAACTTGTGACGGCCTCAGTGAGATTTGACTGGGGCCGTTTTTTATAGTTAACTAAAAGGTTAGAGACTGTCATAAAGGATTGAAAATGAAGTTGAAAAAAGTTTTATTGTTAGTGTTTGGGATTTTAATTTTCGTACAAAGTTCTTATGCCGTAAGGGTAACAAAAAAAAATAACCATTTAAAATTGGATAATAATATTATTGTCTTTAGTTATGATCTCAGCAGTAAAACTTATAGTATTTACGATAAAATAAATGCGGCAACCTTGCTCAGGGATTGTTATGCGAGGGTCGGTTCTACTGATCTGACCGATTGTAAAAAAACTGCGAAGTTTAAAAAACGTTCAGTGCGGGATGAGATCGGCAGGGGGGTGAAGGTAGAGTTTTTATGCGAAAGTCAATTCGAAGAAACGTATATATTTACCGTTACAGTTTATGAAGATAAAAGCTTTGTGGTGTTAAATGCGGGAATTGTTAATGAATCGGACAAACCGTTTCGGGTGCACAGAATTTATCCGCTTTATTCCGGGAAAGCTTACCAGGGCAGTGAAACTAAAGATGTTCAAATGCTTAACGGAGAGGCTGGGGGCGGAAAATCGAAGATTGAAAAAACCGATAAGATGCAAAGTCCGAACAATATGATGGTAACATTCCTTAGTAACGGCCTGCGAAATTCTATAGTTATCGGGGGGTTGAAATATAACGACTTTGCTAAATGGGTATCAGCAGAGAAAACCGCTGAAGACGGGTTTGAGCTACAGATAGAATATAAAGACAATGTCGGTATGCTGGTTGACAGCGGCAGCAGGTATTTGCCTGATGACAGTTGTTATGTTGACGTTATAAGCGATAATCCGTTTGATTCCCTTGAGCAGTACGGTACTTCGCTAAAGCTGGCCAATGACGCCAATCCGAATATTTACAGTTTTCCGACAGTTTGTCTTTGGTATGCCAGTGTACCAAACTGGGGCGGAACTGATAATGAATTTCTGAATAATTCGGTAGGCGCAGTTAAGGAGATGGAGCACGCGGTCAAGTCCGGCTTTTTGAAATACTCTCCTGTAGCGGTTCGGCTTGTTCCTGATCTTTACGAGAATAATTGTGAGCAGGGCTGGTGGGACGATGAACACTGGCGTAAGCACGATCGCTACATTGAGCCTTACGATACTTCTGAAAAATGGGCCGGCGCTATACTCGACATGGGCGGTCTGCCCTTTACATATTTTCAGACGGGACTGACATCGCTTGATTATGTGAGGATGTTCCCGGAACATTTTCTGTTCAATGATGTACGTTTTGCCAGAAAAGCCGAGGTTCAGAATCCGCTGATCAAAAACAGAAACACACAATGTACTTATGATTATACTGATCCCGGCTTTCAGAGGCATTTGACGAAAGTCTGGGATAACCTTGAAAACGCGGGTGTCAAGGGTGTGATGTTTGATTACCCCGAAACCGGATGGACAACTGAGGGCGGTTTTGAAAACAATTACGCAACTACTACTTCGGCATACAGAAACATTTTTAAATTTGCCAAGCAGGGGCTTGGTTCTGATTCTTATGTTCATGAAAGAAATGTAGCGGGTCAGCCCTTTTTGGATGTAACAGCCGGTATCGTTGACAGTCAGCGTGTTTGGGTTGATACCGATTTGGCAAATGCGGAGATGTACACTCGTTGTGCTCTTAGGTGGTACAAGACAAGAAAAGTCTTCACTTATGATACGGATTCGAAGAATTTATTTAAGGTCGCACCAAATAACAAGGACGGCCTAAGGCAGATGCTGACTATGGTTTATATGGTTAGCGGCAGACTTCTTCTGGCTAACAGTTTTAAACATATTACTCAAGAGCAGGTTTTTGAAATGAGCAGGGTTTTTCCTGTTCATTCCACGCCCATTACTGCCAGGCCGCTTGATATGTTTGACGGCAAGGAACATCCTGAGGTTTATGATTTGCCGATAAATGACAGATGGCACCAGATAGCCTTTTTTAATACCGATCTTGAGAATGAATCGACTATTTCAGTCGATATTTCCAGGGACAGTTCTTTTGGCGGTATGGGACTGGATCGTAATAAAAAATACCATGTTTATGATTTCTGGAATGATAAGTATCTCGGCGTCCATGAAGGAAGCGGGAAATTAGAACAGAAGCTGCGGCCTGGCGAAGTTAGAATGATGTCGGTGCATGAAGTTTTAAACAGACCCGGTTTTATTTCAACCAACCGTCATGTCATGCAAGGCTACGTTGAACTTAGTGATGTTAAGTGGGAT
>CAZAYB010000134.1:0-8272 GCA_964489215.1 uncultured Pirellulales bacterium | reverse complement strand
TAGGAAGATTGATAAAAATAATAACCTCCATAATGCAAAGGTTTGTTAACTTCTAACTCAAACTCTTTTACTTTCACCCCGTCTGCGATTACTTCAATTTCGCTGGTATATTCTTTAACAGGAAGCTTGTATGAAAAATTAAAACCCCCTTTCTCCTGGCCCTCATTAAACCTTGCAAAAAGATACTTGCTGAAGGAAGACCCCTCTGAACTTTCATATCTAACCTCAACAGCAGGGTTATCAGAACTGCCTTCCTCATCAAATACGCTTCTGCCGTCATCTGTAATCTTAAGCTTGAAATTATCAAACGTTGCCGCAACACTGAATGTCCCAAAACCCTTAACCTCAGCCCTGGCACCCGCAACCGCAGGCATACGCAATACATCCCCGCCCGGAATTTTCACTAAAACTTCACCGGGCCAATAATAATCAATATAGAACTGATTTAGCTTTATAGAAAAATCAAGTTTCACTCCTGTATTTGTTCTATCCTTGATAATTACATTTTCACTGTCACCCTCATAAACAACCATCAAACCGCTTTTAATCTTGTTTTTTTCTCTTAAACTGTTAAAAACACGGTGCCCCTCTTCGGAACCATACATCGAACCTGCAATAATCAGTAATACCCCAAAATGAGCCAAAAACATTGCCGGTTTAGAACGCAGCCGCTTAAAAAAGATAAAACCGACCAAAAGAAGCAGCTCAAACATAAACCAAAAAACGCGCATTGGTAAAGAACTGAAAAAATTCTGGGCACCATCAGCACCAAGAAATGTTGAATAAATACTCAAAAAAATCAGTAAACCCGTTAATATAAGGGTTATACGATAAATAACCTGCCTGTTACTCGCCATAATCGTTGTCCGTAATTAGCTCTTGTTAAGCCCAAAAAAGCATTTTAATCAAACCAGCTCTGGATTTAAAGCGACTTTATTATATAATAATAACTCTCATGAAATTAGTCGCTTTCTAAACAAAAATAAAGGAAATGAAATGAAGACCCTGATTAAAGTAATTATTCTTATTAGTATATATTTACCTGCATCTGCTTATATGGACCCAGCCGACAGATACTATTTCAATCCTCCACAATGGAACTTAAACCAATATTTTACTCACCAGCCATGGTCTTTCGAATCTGACCAGCTTCCCCTCTCCTTTGCTGACCCCGCTGCCCCGGACGGCCAAACCTCCCTTGAAAATCCATACGGTTCACCGGGAATGTACTATTTCTACTGTTTCGCTTTTCAAAGCGGCTATATGCAGACAGATGATTTCACCGGCTCACAAAGAACAGGTTTCTACGGCGGAATGGGAGATACAACCTGCAGTTTTTATATACCAGGCCCGCAGGAACCACTCTCACAAATGGATACACAAATCTGGATACAATCAAGCTTTTACGCCAGAAATGATGAAACTGATGTCTACTCCCTGCAGATCGCTCTTGACCAGGACATAACCGATTTCACCGCAATAAGCGTCATATCTGAAAATCTCGAGGTACTTGACGAACCCGTCGCAGATTTCGGAAAATGGTACAGACTTACCGCCCTTTACAAAATATCAGGAACACCTCAGCAGTTTTTTGTAAGTCTGAAAGCAAATAAACTCCCCGCTGAACTTCTGCCTGAAGATAGATTCTCTGCAAGTATGATAGACAACATGGATATCGATACCCGAATCGTACCCAAAGGCGAACTTGACGCTCAGGCCGGAATAAACTTCAATGACTTCGAAAAACTGGCATATTCATGGAAAACTGACTCCCCCTTAGCAGACCTTGACGATAATGGCACAATTGACATCTCCGACCTTGTCATCCAGGCACGAAACTGGCTCTGGAACGATTAAAAAGTTTAAATTTTCACAGAATCCAATTATAATCGGTTATGCGAAAATCTGCCGATAAATCAAACCAAACCGCCTTTACACTCATCGAACTGCTGACTGTTATACTCATCATTTCGATTATGATGGCCGTAATGCTCCCCGCCATATCTGCTGTAAAGAAAAATGCTCGAAGATTAATCTGCCAGTCAAGATTGAAGCAAATCGCACTGGCTTTTAGCCAGTATGCCGCTGAAAATGATGGAATAATAATACCTGCTCACAGCATGATGCACGCAAAAGACCCCCTCGACCTGTGGAACTTCAAACTGCTCAAATACATGGGTACTGATTTCGACCTTAACCATATATTTGAAAACGCTGTCCCTTTGTGGTTTTGTCCTGAAGACAAAGACCCCTTCCCCGCAGGATTTAAATATTACCCCCACAACAAAACATTTACAAGCTTTGCTATAAACGGTTACTGCGACAACCGAACACAAAAAAAAATAGGACCAGGCGGAAATTATAAATTCTCGCAGATAAACGCTCCAGCCCAGTGCGCACTTATGTTCGAAACCAGCCACGCTGAAAGAATAATAGACGCAGGCAACCCAAACGCAATCGCAAAAGGCTTCAAAATATCAGACGATGAGCACCATCGAAACTCCAGCGGATTCTACCACAAAAACACCATGAACATTTCATTCCTCGACGGCCGGGTAGAAAACTTAAAACCAAAAAAAGCCCCTCATGTACAAACTCCCCCCTCACTTGCAAAGCATAACGATATGTTCTGGAACCAACTGACATTGCCCCCCTCATCGCAGAACAAAAACTTCTGGGGACCTGGCTACTAAACCGCTTAAGATTGTACCTGAAATAACAACCAGAAACCCCCCATGGCTTTTCATACTCGCGAGATTAAAAATAAAACTCCGACACCTTAACCCGCCTGTGCTTTCCGATTGAGCACACAGACTTTATTTCCGCACTTATCCTGTCATCGTTTTGCTCTATTGTTATCACACAAAAGCTCTCCTTAAACCCTTCTGCTTCAATACCAAGCTCTATCACATCATCACTCCCCTCGGTAATTTCCTCACGGTTGATAAGTAAATAATTCTTCGCACTTTGTTCAATATTCTCTCCCATCGCGCTAAGCTCAGCACGTCTGGTCAGCATCTGAAGTTTCCTGCTCGCCGCTGACAAAGTAAACATTGCGATACCGACAAACCCAAGCATGAATACCAGCAGAAAACTTACAAATCCGCTTCTGTTATACCTTTTAAGATTATCTTTTCTCACTGTCTTAACCCTTTCGTATCCAATCCAACATAGAAAAGACTGCACCGTCGCAGCTTATGCTGATATTGTCCCTTAACTTTCCTGTCAATCGAAGTTACAACCTCAACCCGTCTGCCGCCGTGTGTTATTCTGTAATCAATATTCCCAAATGGTATCCGCCAGCTGGTAATCTTTGCCTGCGGTAAATCAAAATCCTCTATCCTCACCATCACATACTGATCCTTGTCATATTTATAACACGTCCGCCTGCTGCCCTTTATAATCGTAAACGGAAATTTCTCCGTATTTTCAACCCTGTCCGCTCCTTCAATATCCCTTTCAAACCTCTCCAGAAAATCACTTATAACACCAAACGTGTCCACGTCCTTATAAACCCTTGGAACATCTCTGTGAAAAACATTCGCCCCTTTTGAAAATATCGAAAATACTACCACTATAAAAGCCAGACTTATCATCATCTCGTTAATCGTAAACCCGTTTTTAATTTTCTTATTCATTAACTTCCACTCCCTTGTCATTGCTCAGTTTTACATACCTGCTCATAACTTCCGTCGTATGTAAAGAATCTGCCCCGCCTTTCGCCCTTACCGTCACAAGCGTCAAACCCGACCATTTACCATCTCCCCGCTCATAAGAAGTCTCAAGCTTCACACCTGGCCAAAACCTCTCTGTTTCCTCCTCATCCAGTCCGTCACCCCCTGCGCTGATATCATCGAGCTGCGCCCTTGCCGCCAGCACACATTCATACCTGGCATGCTGAACCCTGTTAAAATGTCCCGTCGTTCTCAATGTCGCCATCAAAAGTGAAAATATCATTATCGAAACAAAGACAGTCACCGTCACATCTGTAATAATAAAACCTTTTCTGTTATTTTTATAAATTGCCATATCCGTCACCTCTAAGGCAAAGCCGTTTCCGTCAAATATTTTGTTATCTCAACCATTGGCATAAATATAGAATACACCACAAAACCGACAACCGCCCCAAGCCCAAGAACGGTCAAAGGCACACTTGCCGTCTTCACAAGATTCATCGCGTATGAATAATTACTCGCTGTCGCAGACTCGAGCATCTTAAAAAGCCTTTCATTAACTTCCGGATTTATTTTTTCATTGAACGCCCACACCACACAGCTGTCAATACCAGCTGACCTCGCCGACTCCCAAACCTTCTCCCCTTCTTTAATCTGACTGGCCCATTTCTCAAGCTTTTGCTTATAAACATAATTCACATCCTGATTAGCCGCGTTTTTAACCCCTTCTGATATCGGCAACCCTGCCCTGACCGCAAGCCTTAAACATTCAAGCAAAAGTTTAAGTGATCGGCTGCGCTCAAAATAATTAGAAACTGGAAAGTACCATTTCAATGTATCCCCAGCTTTTGAAAGCAAATATGGCTTTTTAGGATTCCTCTTTCTGTAACTCGAATAAACAAACCCCAGAACTGATAATATAACAAGAAACAGCAATAAAATTAAAACAGACCCCCCGTCAGCCGTCAAAAATCCTGCAAAATCAAGCAAAAATTCCGTAGTCCACGGAAGCGATAAACTCCCCTTGCTCAAATCATGCATTACCTCTGCAAATGTTGGTATTATAAAGATACTGATACCAATAGCAACTGACATTGCCATCAGCATAACAACAAGAGGATATATCCATGGTATCACAGTGGACATTTCTTTTTCCTTATAAACTTCTTTCTCATCCTCTACAATTTTATGCAAAGCCTCTTTAAGCTGATCGCTTTTTTGGCCCGCTTTAATTGCCGAAAAAACATTAGGCTTTATGCCCGGATAACTCTTCTGCAAAGCCTCTGCCAACCCAAAACCCTCGCTTAGCCAGTAAGACAAACTCCTGAATATCTCCGCATTTTTACCTCTCTCTGCATTTGATGCCATCTCCATCGCTGTCGCCAACGGAAGCCTTTGCCTTATCGCACCATGAATTGTCGAAACTATAGTCATCGGCCGGTTATAACCGCGCATCGACCACACCGCACAAAAAACATAAACGAAAAACACCCACATCAATATCCCTAAAGGCTGAAAGATAAGTAAAAGTATAATTAATAAACCCGCAAAAAAAGCCAATGTAAAAAGCATTTTTGCAACCACCACTGGCCATCGGCTGATATGTTCCTTGCGTGATAGAAAAATAATTAAAGGATTGATAATCAAAAGCAGAATGACCGAGTTAGTCAGAAAAAAGATTACTATTTCATCGTCCAGAGGCAAACGCCATATACGGGGCACCAAACTGCTGTTTTGCTCGGCAAGATACAAACACACAAAGGCACCAAAACTGGCAAATTGTATTAAAACTGCAAAAGCAGGCTTTTTAAAAGCAAATAAAGATGCTGTTACAAAAATTATAAATCCAGCGATAAAATAACCCATTAAAAACCCCTACATTAAAACAGTAACCATTTTCACCATAGGCAAAAAAAGCGCAAGAACGATTAAGCTGATAAATAATCCAAGAAAAATTATCATACCCGGCACAAGAATTCCCCTTAACCTGTTTTGAGATATCACCATCTGATTAGAATACATATCAGCAAGAGAACCAATAGTTGCCTCAAGGTCATTACGCTGGGCACCAAGCTGAACCGAATAAGAAAACAAAGCACCTGGCATTCCCGAAAACTGACTCGCTTCATAAAAACTGTTTCCCTCCTCAAGTTTGTCTGCGGTTTTCTGTATCTCCCCCGAAAGTTTATCACTGCCGCTTGCCTCCGCTGAAACCCTAAGAGCTGTCGCCAGACCAGAGCCCGTGGATACAAGTATTGCCATAACCTCACAGAACCTTGTCATTACAGAGTTAAGATGAAGCCTGCCGAAAAGCGGGGTCTTAAGCAGAACACTTTCCTTAAAAACCCTCCCTTCTCTGCTCCACGACAAAGCCGTAATACTGAAAATTATTAAACCGATAACCGCACCCGTAACAATCCAGAAATCCAGAACATGATCACTCATTACAAATACCATTCTCGTAAGCGCAGGCAAACCTGCACTTCCGCCGCTCATATCAAACAGCACATCCTCAAAGGTCGGAATAACAAAAATAAACAGAAAAGTTGCTATCAACGCCGCAATAAGCATTACCGTAAGCGGATATGCCGCCGTTTCAAACAGTATCCTTCTGGTATAACCTGACCTCTCAAGATGCCTGTTCAAAGTAGTAAGTACATCCGCAAGTCGGCCGGTTTCAACCCCAGCTTTTAAAACATAAGTATAAAGAGGAGGAAAATGCTCACGCTTCTTACCAACTGCCTCGATAATATCAACACCCTTTTCAAGCTCGTCCGCTATCTCGCTTACCAGCCGTTTCATCTTAGACGAACTCATATCTTCCGCCATCCTCCTCAGACCCTTCTCAAGAGGAATGCCGGCCCGCGCTATCGAAGCAAGCTGTTCATTGAAAACATGAAAATCACCCTTGCCCGCCATGCCCTTTTCTTTCTTCAAAGGCTCAAGTTCAATCTCCTCAACTCGCAGCTTCATCTCCTCAAGCTGCTCCTTCGCCTGCTCATGATCAGCTGCTTCTATCCTGCCGGTCATCAGCCTGTCAGAATCAGTCAATGCCGAATACTTGAAAAATGCCATACTTTACTCCTGTAATTTTTATTACATCAATTAACTGATACAATAACTACTACTAACTGCCATGAAAAATTCGCTTAATGTCGATGATCGGCTAAAACATCGGGCCGTAATTTTGAAACGCTCAGGTATAAAACATGTCCAGAGAACCAATATGACGCTTAACTTCATCTTCAGTTGTAATCCCTTTTTTCACTAATTCCATTCCGTGCTCAAAAAGACCCTTATGCCCTCCCTCTTTCAAAACACCTTTTATCTCTTCCAGATCCCCTTTCCCAAGCAGAACTTTTCTAACCGCACCTTCCATCCTCACAAGCTCAGCGGAAACAGTCCTGTCCCTGTAGCCGCTGTTAAAACACTTCTCACACCCCGCAGCCTCAGACCTTCCATCCTCAGCTCTCCTGAAACAATGTTTACAAACCTTACGCAAAAGACGCTGATTCACAACACCGGTAACCGCAGACGTTATCTGATATGCCTCAACCCCCATCTCCAGAAGACGAAGCAATGCCCCGGCCCCGCTTACAGAATGCATCGTCGTCATCAACAAATGCCCGGTTAGACCAGCCTCTATAACTATCCTCGCTGTCTCCGCGTCCCGTATCTCTCCAACCATTATAACCTCAGGATCCTGCCTCAGCAAAGACCTCAAAGCCTTCGGAAAATCCATCTCCCCGTAACCGGATATCTGGACCTGGGTCACACCCTCGATCTGACGCTCCACCGGATCCTCAAGTGATATCACGCTTTTACCGGGATTATGCTTGATTATGTACCTGAGCATTGCTGAAAGCGTCGTACTCTTACCGGCTCCTGCAGGACCGGTCATTATCAAAACACCCTGCGGCAATACAGAAAACTTCTTCATATACAAAACAACTTCCCCCGGCAAGCCAAGTTCATCGAGCTCCATTAACCCCCTGTTCTCATAAAATATACGAACTACAGCCCTGGGCCCGTAAATCGTCGGAAATGTCGAAACCCGCTTATCCGTTACCGCACCGGACCAGCCGCTATGCTCTTTAACACAAGCTATCCTCCCTTCCTGAGGAATATCATTGCGATAACTTAGTAAATTACCCATAACCTGAAGACGGCCGATTAGCTTATCGCCGACCACCCTCGGTACCTTCTCGATTTCCTCAAGAACACCGTCAATGCGATAACGGATTGCCATCTGATCACTGCCGGGCTCAAAATGAACATCAGTCGCACCCCCAGCAACTGCCTCTCTTAGAAACTCGTCCACAAACTCACGAGGACCTCTTTTGATCTCATCTTTAAACTTCATATATCACCGAAATAGATTATTATCAATGGCTACGCTAATATATGACGAACAATAACCAAAAAAGTTACGTAAAATTACTTGTTTTAATCCACAGTTTTTTCCAAAAACCAGTTTTTTGCTAATTATTATGAAAATCTCCGTTTTTATGGTAACATATTTAAGGTTAATTCGTCCTAATTTACAGATACCAAAAATAAGGACAATTACGATCAATGAAAATTAACAGCATAGCTTC
>CAZAYB010000133.1:0-8274 GCA_964489215.1 uncultured Pirellulales bacterium | reverse complement strand
ATGTAATTTTTAGAAAGGATATAAATTTGTTTTACAAAAGGTTTATATATCTGGCGTTTTGCTTTGCAGTATTGTTTTCTTTATCTGGATTTTGCGAAGAAGATTCAATCGTAGTCGGAGCAGATGAGCGTGGACATTTAAGTGAATTTGAGCTTGCAATATGGAACAGTGAATCTTTTAAGCGTCAGTTTGTAGAAAGTTATATCGCTGAGACGGAGATTGAGCCGACTGTGACTCTTGATGAGCGAGAGATAATGCAGGAGATTCTTGAGCTTATATCCTCAGATGAGATGGATGAGGCGGCGTTGATGTTGAAGGAGAACGGTAATGAGGCGTCCAGTGCTGTTTTTGATTTTACGCTTGCGAACATATATTTTCAGCAGGACAAGCTTGATGAAGCAGCTGAGGTTTATCATGCTGCGGTAGATAAGTTTCCGAAGTTTCGCAGGGCCTGGCGTAATCTTGGCCTGATATATATCCGTCAGGGTGAGTTTAAGAAGGCTTTGCCAGCTTTGATACGTGTTGTTGAGCTTGGCGGGAGTGATTCGATTACTTACGGTTTGATGGGTTTTGCTTATTCTTCGGTCGAGAATCATATATCTTCAGAGAGTGCTTATCGAATGGCGATTCTTCTTGATCCGGATACTCTCGACTGGAAGATGGGTCTTGCGAGGAGCTTTTTCAAGCAGGAGCGTTTTGGGGAGGCTGCGGCACTTTGCGGTCAGCTTATTCGAGATAATCCAGACAGGTCAGATCTTTGGCTCTTGCAGGCAAACGCTTATATTGGTATGGATAAGCCATTGAAGGCGGCCCAGATATATGAGCTTGTGAATAATATGGGCGAGTCCACACCTGAGAGCCTTAATATGCTTGGTGATATTTATATCAATGAAGAGCTTTATTCGATGGCTGCAGATGCATATATAAGCGCGATGAAGCTGGAGGATAGCGGCAGCAGTGCAGAGAGGTCTATACGCTCTGCCAAGATACTTGCGGCCAGGGCGGCGAATGAAGAGACTAAGAAGCTGATTGCTAAAATCCGGGAGTATAAGTCCGATGTTCTTGGTAAAGAGGACCGTAAGGAGATTCTCAAGCTCGAGGCCAGGCTTGCGGTTGCTGCAGGTGAGGGTGAAGAAGAGGTTAAAGTTCTTGAGGAGATAGTAGAACTTGATCCTCTTGACGGAGAGGCGTTGATACTTCTTGGCCAGCACAGTATGCGTCAGGGCGATGTTGAAAAGGCGATATTCTATTATGAGCGTGCTGCTGCGATAGAGGAGTATGAGTCTGATGCTTTGGTTCGCCATGCACAGCTTCTTGTTGGTGAGGGCAAGTATCTTGAGGCAGTAGACCTTCTTAAGCGCGCTCAGCAGATTGAGCCGAGGGATAATATTCAAAAGTATCTTGCTCAGGTAGAGCGAGTTGCGAAGTCTCGTTAGGGTTTTTGTTTCAGTTGAGATTTTTGTTTAGTTCTGCGAGCTGTTTTTCGGCTTTTTGGCTTCCTGCTTTTGCGGCTTTTTGGTACCAGTAAATTGCGGTTTCGAGGTCCATTTCGACTCCCTTTGCTTTGTGGTAGATTAAGGCAATCTGATACATTGATTCAGGTTCACCCTGTTCGGCGGCCATGAGGAGCCATTTCATTGCTTTTTGATGGTCTACTTTTGTTCCTATTCCGTTTAGGTATAGTACTCCAAGGTTGTACATTGCGTTTATATCTTTTTGTTCAGCAGCGAGTGAGTAGTAGTAGAATGCCTTTTTGAGGTCCTTTTGTGCGATGTTTCCGAGGAAGTGCATCTGGGCGAGCTGATTAAGGGCGGATGTGAGTCCTTTCTGGGCGGCTTTTTGGTACCATTGAATTGCTCTTGGGTCTTTTTGCTGGTGGTAAATTCTCGCGGCGTTGTACATTGCGAGTTTGTTTTGTGCCTGTGCTGCTTCGATGAACATTTTTAAAGCTTTTTTGTCATCCTTTTGAAGAATGTTTCCTTTGAAGTACATCATTCCCATCTGCAGCTTAGCGTCATCACTTCCATTTTGTCCGGCTTTTATGAGCCATTGAATTGCTTTGTCAATATCCTTTTCAATTCCCCTTCCGTTTAAGTACGCCATTGCGAGTTTGTACATTGCGTGAGGGTTTCCGTTTTTTGCAGGTTTGAAGTACATTTTTGTTTTAATTATTTCAGGGTCCGCAGCCGGTTGCATTGGGAGGTTTTGCGGGGGTGTGTTTTGGTTTAGCTGAATGGTTTGTGAGTCGGTCAGCTGGGTGTGTCTGTTGGGTGTATCATCGTCTATAAATGCGGGAATGGGAGGCGCGGGGGGAGTTTTGGAGAATTTGACGAAAATGAAAGCGGATAAGAGTCCTATTATAACGGCGGCGGATATTGTTATTGCTAAAAATGGTGCCTTTTTTGAGAGCAGCATGTACAGGGGGTCGTTGAATTTTGTCAGGTGCGGATGATCGTCAAGTGTTTTTTTATCTGTATTTTTGTTTTTTTTGTCCTGTTTCATTCTTTCAGGCGGGGTTAATGCCAGCTGGTCAAGTGCGAGGTCGAGTTTTGCCTTTAACTGCTGGATGGTTACTTCGTAGTCGGAATTTTGTTTTTGTGATAATTTTTTTATTTCCTTTAGCTGGATTTCCTGTGATTGAGTACGGTTCTGGAGTTGATGTATTGTCTGTCTTAGTTTTTCTATTGTTTCATTTGCGTCTTTTTGAGTGTCAGGCTGGTCATTGGCTTGCAGGTCTTTTTGAAGGGGTGTTATCGTCAGTATTACTTTTTTGTTTATTTTTTTGTCTATGGCAAGAAACCTTGCAGCTTTTTGGCTGGAAGAGAGCTTTTTTACTATTTTTAATCCGGACTGGAGCTGGTTGTCACCTGTTTGAGGTTTTTGTTTATCGGAATTATTATCTTTTTGGTTTTGCATTTTTTTATCTTTTAAGTTTAACGGGTAATTTTGCATTTCATAATTAAGGGGTATCTGAAAAAATATGGTGCCCTTAAAATTTTTTCTGATATTTGATTATAACTATTAGTTTATGAAATGACAAGAGTTATGGCATGAAATAGAGATTATTGTTTTTCTAATAGAAGCTTAATGAAGCGCTAACATTGTTCTTTTATAAACTGTGCTACAGTTAGTCATGGCAGATATAAATATTATGTTTTGATAACCTCTGGCGGTTAAAAAAATCAGTTGATAAGTATTTTTCAGGTTTAATATCAATATAAGAGTGTGAAAAGACAGGGTTTTGTCAGGTTTGCTTTAGGTGACTGACGGCTTTGGAGAGCGGTTAGGGTGATATTTAATTGCATGTTTAAGCTTATAGATAATTTTGCAAATCTTCCTGATCCTGTTTTTCACTTAAACGGAAATTGCTGTTTTACAGGAGGTCAGATGGAGTAGATTCAAAGGGTATTGAAAGTTAGTTATTAGTTCGTAAGTTTTTAATTTAGTGATAAGTAAAAAAGAATTATGTGCGGGATTTATACCGGGAGAGTTTTTTCGGAGTATATAGATTTCCCGCGGAAGTTAATCAGAAAGAAAGTAGAAAGGAATTGATTATGGGTAAGAAAGCAATGATTATTGCGGTGTTGTTTTGTTTGGCAGCATTAGTAAACGCAGGAACAGTTATTGATTCTAACATTGGTGATGGTGCACCTAACCATTGGACCAAGGCAGGTTCACCGTACCATCTGGACGGCCAGATTTATGTACTTCCCGGCAACACACTGACGATTGACGCAGGTGTTGTAGTGGCAAGTTTTGTACCTCAGCAGGGCAGTTTGGCAGTTTGCCGCGGTGCTGATATTTATGTAAACGGTACAGCAGAAGAGCCGGTAATTATGACAAGTGCCGAAGATGTAGCTACATGGGACGGCAGTGTTGTAACCAGAGACGGTGACGATTTTGTTGACAGTATAACAACGATGGGTGATCCTAAGACAGGTACCTGGCGTGAGGGAGTTAACGAGTGGGGTAACCTTACTGTAATGGGTGACGCTCTTATTTCCGCTTCTCATTATAATGGTGATCCTGTTGTAGTCAAGATTGACGATGACGGAGAAGCAGGCGGTACTGTTACAGAGCAAACCAACACCAAGGTACCAGACGGCGGCAACCAGAAGGTAATGGAAGGTTTGACAGCAGGTTTTGAAGGTGATCCTAAGGTTCTTTACGGCGGTGACAATGATGATGATGACAGCGGTTCAATCAGCTATCTTTCGCTTCGTTACGGCGGTAAGGTAATCGGTCTTGCCAATGAGCTTAACGGTCTTTCACTTGGTGGGATCGGCAGAGAGACAGACATTCATCACGTTGAGATCATGAACAATGTTGATGATGGTATCGAGATATGGGGCGGTACAGTTCAGCTTGAGTATGTAAATATCTGGAATATTGGCGATGACAGTTTTGATATTGATGAAGGCTGGAGAGGCTGTGCCCGCTATGGTCTTATCGTTCAGGGTTACAGTACAGACGCAAGTCAGGGTTCAGGTGTTGGTGACAACTGTATCGAGCATGACGGTGCGGAAGATTCAGATGCACAGCCTGTAACAACAGCACGCATCAGCAACTTTACCATTATAGGTCAGCCAGAAGACGGTGACGGTGCGACAGCATGGCGTGATAATGCCCGTGTACAGCATCAGAGAGATATCATTATGGACTGCGGCGAAAAGGTTGTTCGTCCTGATGGTGATGACGGTGACGGAGCGAACGGTTACGGTTACAACGGAACTTTGACATGGGCCCAGACATGGGAAACACCAGCAGGTACCCATTCAGCAGTAAATATCGGAAGTGCAGATCCTGCAGTTCTTTACGATCAGTATATCTGTCAGGACAGCGGAATGCTTTCTGAGATTACAGATACGATTTTCTATAATAACGCTGAATACGCAGATGCAGATGCAGTTGGTGTAACAATTAATGGTGATGATAATCCTGTTATTGGTAATATCGTAACAGATACTATGCCGATTCAGCAGCTTGACAGAGCAGAACAGGTTGTCAAGGGCGGCAAGGTTATGGAAAGAGTAACTTTCATTAATCCTTGTCCTGCCGGTGACGCATTGCCGAGCTTCAGTGATTCTTATCACGGCGGTTTCGAGCCTGATCATAACTGGCTGGCCAGCTGGACAGCGGTTGACGCTTACGGGATGACTGACACATCAATGAACGCTCCTGAGGGCGATCTTACAGATGACGGTCAGGTTGATCTTGCTGATTTTTCAGTAATAAGTGATAACTGGCTTGCAGGTAAGTAGTTATACAGCTTGAGCATGGTTTGATTTTTAATCTGGTGGCAGGTATTTGATTACTGCCATCAGATTTTTTTTTAGGTTCTGGACGTAAGATTGTTTAGAAAAAAATAAATTCTAATCATTTTCTAACCAAAGCAGTTTGGTTTTATAGTAAACTCTCATTCGAGCCAGCTTACCGCATCGCGGTTTATTTGTCTTTATGTTCGGATACATTAAACCAGTTGCAAAAGAAAGGGCGCAGTTTCAGGGCTGGTTATGAATTTGCAGTTTATATTTTCAAGGGACAATATGTATAGATTGAAGGTGCCATTTAAGAGAGAGTATTTATTTTTGTTTATTTTTTGTTTCGCTTTTTCATTTTTGTTGATCGGCTGCGGGTCTGATTCCGGCGAGAGTTCTGATTCGGGAGTTGAAAGTGAGGAATCAGGCGTTCTTCGTGATTTGGAAATAGCAGTTTACCAGCGTGATCTTCTTGAGACCGGTTATGAAATTGCGAGTTCGATTCCGGTTAATCCTCATATTAAGGACCGCAGCCGGGCCCAGGAGAAGGTTGTATTGGCCTGTCTTGAGCTTGATCAGCCTTTACTTGCGGAACGTTTTACAAAGGGTATAGGAGATTGGCGGATGGGGAGCTGTCTTGGCGATCTTGCGATATATTGCGCGAAGAACGGTTTTGATAAGGAGGCGAGGGGTTATATTGCTTTGGCAGAAAAGTCGGCAGGTGTTAAAGGTTTGAAAGAGTGGCGCAGTGACAGGATAAAAGTGAAGGCTTTAAAGGCTAAGGTGCTGCTTGGAGATGAGATAAAGAGCGGAGATTTGGATGCAGGTCTTGAGGATTCCGAGACAGGTAAGTTAAGCGGTGCAGAGGCGTTGGTTGCAGAGGATAATGAGTTTAAAGAACAGGTAAGTTATCTTGAGAGCGTCAGGGTTACGGGTGTTTATGACGCTATTGTTAATTCTTTGCAATCTTATGTAAATCTTTATGACAGGTTTTATTTTGACCAGGAGAAGCGAGCTTTGATCGAGTCTAATGTCAAGTCAGGTTTCGGCAAGCTTCCGGGTTTTATACAGGTTGAAATTCTTCTTGGTTTAAGTGAAGTTTGTGTTAAGCACGGCGATTCTGTTGAAGGTGTTAGTTTTGTAGAAGAAGCAGATGAGTTTGTCAGGGCGGGCAGATGGCCTTTGGAGAATCTTGTGACTGTCAAGGCTGATATAGCAGAGGGATATCGAGTATGCGGTCAGAATGATAAGGCAAGGCATCAGTTGGAAGAAGCTCTTGATATGTTCAATTCTGGTCGCGGGAGGATAATAGATATTTACAGGGCTGAGACACTTTGTCCAGTTGGTGAAGTTTACTCTAATCTGGGAGACAGGGAAGTTTCTTTGCTGGTTTATTACCAGGCAGTTGAGGAAAGTATTGAGAATCGCAATTCCAAACCCAGAGCTGAAGATTTGTCGTTAATATGCAGTTCCATGGCGTTGTCGGCGTTGGAGCCGGACGCTGAACTATGGGGGCGAATTAAGGAGCTTAAGGGTTCACTGGGAGCGCCATGGTAAGAAGCCATTATTTTACGAGCGTTTTATTTTTATTTTTGTTTTTTATTGCGGGCTTGTGTTACGGAGATCAGGCAGGCGGTATCCGCGGCATGGTTTATGACAAGGATTTCAGCGCTCCGGTGGCAGGGGGCCAGGTAATGATAGCAGAGACCGGTGAATCGGTAGAGGTTTCGGATGAGGGCAATTATGTATTCGGAGAGGTTAAGCCGGGCAATTATACGCTGGTATTTTCTAAGGAAGGTTATACCCGTCAGGTTAAGGCGGATGTAGTTGTCAGCGGCGGTCAGATGACGGAAGTTGACGCTTATCTGACGGGGGAGTTTACGGAGATGGAGGAGTTTGTAGTTCAGGATGTTCAGATCGGAGCGGGTACAGAGGCGATATTGCTTGATCTTCGTATGGAAAGTCCGGCTCTTCTTGATTCGATAAGTGCAGAGCTTATGAGCCAGGCAGGAGCAAGCGATGCAGCCAGTGCATTGAAGTTAGTATCCGGTGCTACGGTTCAGGAGGGCAAGTACGCGGTAATCAGGGGTTTGCCGGACCGTTATGTAAATTCACAGCTAAACGGCATCAGGCTTCCGACGGCTGATGCAGATAAGCGAGCTGTTCAGCTTGATCAGTTTCCAGCATCTGTTATAGAGAGTATGCAGGTTAGCAAGACTTTTACCCCAGATCAGCAGGGGGATGCTTCCGGTGGAGCAGTAAATGTTGTATTGAAGGGTATCCCAGATGAGACGGTTTTTAAGATAAACACCGGCAGCAGCTATAATATGCAGTGGCCTGGTAAGGGAGATTTTCTGACGAGTAATGAGGACGGGGTTAATATGTGGGGGGAACGTGATTATGAGGTTCCGTTAGATTCGGTAAGTGACGGTAAGGGCGGTACTTTTTTTGGTGATAAGCCTTTTGATTATAAGTGGTCTATAACTGGCGGTGGTAAATATGAGCTTGACAGTGATGTTAAGATCGGCGGTTTGGGCAGTTTTTATTATGAGCGAGATACATCTTATCATGAGGACGGCATAGAGGATAAATACTGGGTTGAAAATCCCGGCGATCCGATGACTCCTCAGTACGGCGGTCAGGATCCTCCCGGAGCATCGAATGATTTTCAGACTTCGTTGTTTGATGTTAAGGAGTCTAAGGAAGAGGTAAAGTGGGGTGGATTGGGTGTAGTAGGAATCGAGACGGAAAAGCACGCCCTGCAGCTTCTTTATATGTATACACGTGCCGCTGAGAACAAGGTTACCCTTGCGGAGGATACGCGGGGCAGAGCGTTTTATCTTCAGGAGTATGGTGCTTCTCTTGAGAGGCAGGCAGCTCCTTTTCTTCGCAGTGAGAAAGCAGAGTATATCGAAAGGATAACCGAGACTTTTCATATCAGCGGTAAGCATACTTAGCCATTTCCTGTGATTGGGATAGAGAACGCTTTACGATGGACGAAGGCCTTTCTAAGGCT
>CAZAYB010000132.1:0-8410 GCA_964489215.1 uncultured Pirellulales bacterium | reverse complement strand
AGTGTACACAAGGCAAATATAATGAAATTTACCGATGGCCTTTGGCTCGAGGTTAGCAGGGAAGTTTCAAAAGAATATCCAGACATCGAGTTTGAAGACCGAATTGTAGATAATATGTGTATGCAGCTTATTCAGAAACCTGAGCTTTATGATGTTCTGGTTTTGCCTAATCTTTATGGAGATATATTAAGTGATCTTTGTGCCGGTCTTGTGGGCGGTCTGGGAGTTGCACCTGGGGCCAATATCGGTGATAAAGGCGCTATATTTGAAGCAACACACGGAAGCGCACCGAAATACGCAGGCCAAAACAAAGTCAATCCCACGGCGCTGATACTTTCCGGTGCTTTGATGCTTAACCATCTTAATCTTTTAAGCGAAGGTGAAAAGCTTGAAAAGGCTGTTGCTTCTGTAATCGCAGAGGGTAAAGATGTTACGTATGATCTGAAGGACGACCGTAATGACCCATCTGCAGTAGGCACTAAAGAAATGGCAGATGCAATAATAGACAAGATCAAGAGCTTCTAACGGAGCCGATATTGAACCAGAGATGGTATCGAAATCTGGTTTCAGGTAAAGCTGAGGGACCGGCGGCAGCAGTAATTCGTATGATTCTGCTTGTCATGAGTGGATTTTACGCGCTTGCGGTTTTTGTTCGCAATAATCTTTATGACGGCAGAATACTAAAAAGCAATAAAGTTAATGTCCCTGTCATAAGCGTGGGCAATATTACAACCGGGGGAACCGGCAAGACTCCTTTGGTTATATGGCTGGCTGGGCTGGTTAATAAACTTGAACTTAGGTGCGGGGTTCTTACCCGCGGGTATAAGGCTAAACGCGGCAAATTTACCGATGAGCCTGCGATACTGGTCAAATCATGTCAAAACGCTCAGGTTGTAGTTAATTCTGACAGAACAGCTGGTGCACAAAAGGCGGTATTCCATCATAAAAGTAATTTGCTTGTGATGGACGATGGTTTTCAGCATCGAAAGCTCGGCCGAGATATTGACATATTAGCGATAGACGCGACGTGTCCTTTTGGTTACGGCAGGATGCTGCCGGCCGGCCTCCTTCGTGAACCCTTATCTTCAATAAAACGGGCAGACATTGTCGTAGTTACCCGGTCTGACCAGGTTAGTGAAGAAATTGTTGACGGCATAGAAAAGAAAATCCAGGATGTCAAACCAGATATCATCGTAGCCAGGAGTATTCACAGCAACACTCACGCGGTTATGGTTAAGGGAGAGGTTATTGAGCTGGAAGAGCTGAAAAAAAAGCGAATTTTTGCTTTTTGCGGCATAGGTAATCCGGAGGCGTTTCTTGATCGAATCAATGGCCTTGGGCTTGATTTGGCTGGTTCTAAAATATTTAATGACCACTATAATTTTTCTGCAAGAGATGTTGAGAAAATTTACAAAGAAGCGGTTGATGCCCAGGCAGAACTTGTTTTGGCTACTCAAAAGGACTGGATCAAGACAGCATTGCCTTTTCAGCGACATCGGGATATAATGTTCGCATACCTGGCTGTTGAATTAGAGTTTACAAAAAACGGTGACAAGATTGAGTCGCTAATAAAGGATTTAACGGTGAAAGACGGCAAAGATGTATAGAAAGCTATTGAAAACAGTAACAAATCTTGGCTCTGCTAAAGTCTTGCTGGCTGGTGACTTTATGCTTGACAGTTATGTTTATGGCGATGCATTGAGAATCAGCCCTGAGGCTCCTGTGCCTGTTTTGAAAGTTGTAGAAAAGCAGTACTGCTGCGGGGGTGCAGGTTCAGTTGCGCTTGACCTTCTGGCATTTGGAGCAGATTGCTTTTGTGTCGGTGTTATGGGGGATGACGCTGAAGGTGAAAAGCTAAGACAGATGCTTTCCTCGGCCGGGGCGGATGTTAAAGGGATTATGTCAGTTAAGCAGCGAAGAACGATAAACAAGCAAAGACTTGTTGGACTTGCCCAGCATAAGCATCGTCAGCAGCTTTTGAGAATAGATGATGAGAATACAGACCCTGTAGATGAGAGTATCAGCAGAAGGCTGATTCAAAGCTTTGAAAACGCGTTAAAAAATTCAGATATTGTCTGCCTTGAAGATTATAATAAGGGTATGCTTTATGATAAAATGTGCAAAGAGCTTTTGGCTAAAAGTATTGAGCTTGGCAAAAGAGTGCTAATTGACCCTGCTTGCGGTGTTGACTGGGATAAATACAGATATGCATCGGTTGTTACGCCTAACCGTAAGGAGGCATCAGCCGCGAGCGGAATAGAAATTATAACAGAAGAAGACGCTAAGAATGCGGCAGAGAAGCTTACGAAAAAATATGAGATAGGTACAGCAGTAATAACCCTCGATAAGGAAGGTGCATATCTTCATGGCAACAATGTAAGCAAGCTCATTCCTACTGTGGCAAGGAATGTTTATGATGTTACTGGTGCCGGAGATATGGTTCTTGCGACGCTTGCGGTCAGTATAGCGGCTGGCTGTGATGATGAGACTGCGGTTCAGATAGCAAATGTTGCAGGCGGTATCGAGGTCGGTAAATTCGGAGTCGCAACGGTTACGGTAGACGAAATGGTAAACGAGATAATTTCTCAGTATCACGGCAAGTCCGGCAAGATAAAGGACATTGAGTCGCTCAAAAGCGAGCTTGACTTACACCGATTGCGTAAGGAAAAGATAGTCTTTACTAACGGATGTTTTGATGTTCTTCATATCGGTCATATCGAGTTTTTGAAATTCTGCAAGGCACAAGGGAACGTCGTCGTTCTTGGCTTGAATTCTGATCAGTCGGTGAAGAGCCAGAACAAAGGGCCCGACAGGCCAATCAACAATCAACATGACCGTGCAGCGGTTTTGGCAGCACTTGAGACGGTTGATTATATCTGCGTTTTTAACGAGACTACACCAGCTAATATTATTCAAGAAGTTTGCCCGGATGTTCTTGTCAAGGGAAAGGACTGGGAGCATAAGGGGGTTGTCGGCAGAGAGTTTGTGGAGTCTCGGGGAGGAAAGGTTGTGCTTGCGCCGCTGATTGAGGGCAAAAGCTCGACATCAACAATTGAGAAAATGCAGAAACATAAAAAATGATTCGTTTAATTTTTGTTAAGGACAGATAATGGGTGAAAAGGCGGTATTTCTTGACAGGGATGATACGATAATTGATGATCCTGGCTATCTGAACGATCCATCTCAGGTTCAACTTATAAATGGTGCAGGGCAGGGATTGGTTGTTCTTCGTAAAATGGGATTTAAGCTGATCGTGGTCAGTAATCAGTCAGCTGTTGCCAGGGGGATTGTTACTGAAGAAGTTCTGGGAGCGATACACCAGCAGATGAAGCTTTTGCTTTCACGTGAGGGAGCAAGTGTGGATGCGATATATTATTGTCCTTACCATCCTGATGGTGTTATCGAGGAGTACCGCAAGAAAAGTGACATGCGTAAGCCCGAGCCCGGCATGCTTTTAAAGGCGTCTAAGGACCTTGATATTGACCTGCAAAAATCATGGATGATTGGTGATAAGTATGACGATGTAAAAGCGGGTAAAAAGGCAGGATGTAAAACAATATTGATAAATAATCCCGCCAAACCGAAAACCAAAGGCATTGATGACCCTTTGCCTGATAAGGAAGCTGTGAACATTAAAGAAGCGGTTAATATAATCCGAATGATGGAGCTTCAGGTGAAATCTACAGCAACTGACCAGATTGAAACGAGGCATGAAAAAGAGGAAGATAAGGGTGATTTTGGGACGGCAGAAAGCAAAAAGAAAAAGGGACAATCGGAGGCTGAGCAGATGAAAACTGTGGATATTAAGCGTACAGATACTAAATATGGTAAAAATCATGTTTCGACAGTACGGCCAGTTTCGAAGGTTAAAGATACTGATGAGCAGACCGATGTTTCGAATATGCGTCCCAGGCAGATGCGTCATATGATCGAGGACATCGTTAAACATCTTGAGAGCATACGCCGAGATGATATGTACGATGAATTTTCTATTTTAAGATTTTTCGCGGGTATAATTCAGGCTGCAGTATTTGGACTGCTTTTACTTAGTTTGTGGTTTCTGATGGATCACGACACTTCGATAAGTACGGTTCATACCTGTCTGCTTTATGCCGGAGTTTTACAATTAGCAGCAATTGGTTTTTACGTAATGAGAAACCATTAGGCAAGCGGAACCTTTATGAGTCGCAAAAAGAAAAGGATATGTGTATGGCTGCCTTCCCCGATGGGCGATGCGGTGATGAGCACACCCGCTCTTAGAGCGATACGTGAGCATTTTGCCGAAGAACATATTATCTTTGCCTGCAATTCAACGGTAAGGGAGTTTTTGTCACCGAGCAGTTTTAACGATGAGTGGATAGATATCGGCAATCAGAGGATACCCAGTATTGTTAAAAAGCTTCGGGGAAAGCAACTTGACAGCATTGTGCTTTTGAAGAACTCTTTTGGGTCTGCTTTTGCGTCAGCTATCGCTCAAATACCCGAGCGTATTGGTTATAGCAGGGATGGCAGGGGATTTTTGCTGACCGAAAAAGTTAAATGTGCCCGAGACAAAAATGGCAATTTCAAACCTTTGCCTATGGTTGAATATTATCTTAAACTTGCAAAGATTATGGGGTGCAAAAGAAAAGGCAAGCATACTGAACTTAAAGTCGACAAATCTGTTATACCAGAATTGGCAGGCAAGTTGCCCGCGGCTTTTTCAGCAGGGGTTCCTCTTGTGATAATTGTGCCGGGGGGAGCTTTTGGGCCCTCGAAATTATGGCCTGTTGAAAGATTTGCAAAGACGGCGGATATGCTGAGTGAAAAATATAATGCTACAGTTGTTGTCTCTGTAGCACCTGACCCTAAAGAAGGTGACATTGCAAGACAGATATGCCAGGCAGCCAATAACAGAATTTACTCACTCAACGAGATTCCTTTGACTATACGTGAACTTAAGGTTCTTTTTGGCGAGAGCGATCTTGTCATAACTAATGACACGGGTCCAAGGCATGTAGCTATAGCTTTGAACAGGAAAGTAATTACATTGTTTGGACCAAACAATCCAGAATGGACCGAAACAGATTACTATGATGAGATAAAACTGATAGGCAAAAGCTTTTGTTCTCCTTGCGACAGTCCAAAGTGCAGCCAGAAAGAGCATTACTGCATGGAGGCTATTACGGTAAAACATGTAATGGAAAGTGCAAAACAGCTTTTGACGGGAAACTGGGAGGCGGCCCAGCGATGAGTTTTCAATTCGAGGAACCGACGAAGGGTTTTTTTGTACGAGAAGACTGCAGGAAGACTCTGGAAAAGATGAGTTTACTCAGTCTGGAAGACGTTTTTGATTTTAACGGCGGAGAAAATCTGCATAAGAATAATCTTTCGACACATCGAAGCAGAGTGAAATTCAAAGCTGATGACGGGGGGGGATTTATGTTTATGAAGCGTTATAAACAAACTCCTGTTTTGCGGCAAATCCGAAACTGGATTAGTCATAAAAATCGGGCATTGACTGCGGATTATGACCGCCTAAGCAGTGAGGAGCTGTCAGCGGCAGGGATAAATACACCGAAAACAATTGCCTACGGGGGGAGATGGAAAGGTGTATTTGAGGATTGCAGTTTTTATATCTGCCGAGAGATAGAGGACGCCGATTCACTTGAGAGAAAATTGCCGGATTGTTTTACAAATGAGAAAAAAGGTGAATTGGTCAATGAAAAAAAACAGTTTATTTGTGCCCTGGCAGAGTTTGTAAAAAAGTTTCATGATACAGGTTTTCGCCATCGTGATCTATATCTTGCACATATTTTTTATGGATCTAACGGCAAGTTCCATCTTATAGACCTTCATAGATGTTTTCGGCCTGGGTTTCTGTCGAAACGATTCCTTGTGAAAGATATTGCTCAGCTTTTTTATTCTGCACCTGGAAAGTATGTAAGCAACTGTGACAGGATGCGGTTTATACGGAGCTATTTCAGGACTAATAAGCTTGCAGAAGAACATAAGAAATTAATAAGACAGGTTCTCAGGAAATCGTGGCGAATGGCAAGGCACGACATGAAACACGGCAGAAATGTTCCTTTTATCAAGTAGATATTATGAAGACAGCACTTATTACAGAAAGAATTGACAGTAAATTTGGAGGGGCTGAGCGTTCGGTGCAGGAACTTCATGGCAGTTTGAGAGAATTGGGAGTTGAAGTTGTTACGGTTACTGCTGCAGGCAAAAGCGACAGAAGTGATGTTATAAATTTATGTTCAGATAACCCTTCAGCAAAATTTTATCCTTTTAACTTTGCAGAAAAACTGGAAGATTATCTTTCTAAAAATGATTTTGATATTATACATTCTGCACTGCCTTTTGATTTTGCGGATATTTATCAGCCAAGGGGCGGCTCTTACAGCGAAGCTATGGTCAGAAACTGCGAGAGTTATCGACATCAATTTACAGTCGCATTCAAGAGGTTTACAAGCAGGCTGAATAAAAAAAGAAGCAGATATATTAGTATGGAAAAGGAGCTTTGCCAAAACAGCGATACAGTTATTGCTGCCATATCAGGCTATGTGGCTGATTGTTTCAGAAAATATTACGGAACAGCTGAGGAAAGGTTAGAGATTATTCCAAACGGAATAGCAGTTCCATTAAAGGCTGATGAGAAAAGGCTGAAAAAAATAAGACAGGAATTAACGTATAAGTTAGGCAAAAAAACAGATAAAGATATTGTATTATTTTTGTTCGGGGCACATAATTTCAGGCTTAAAGGGCTTAGAAATTTGATAGAATCACTTTCCAGGCTTAAACAGGAGTCCAGGTGTAACTGGGGATTAGTTGCAGCAGGGTCAGGAAAAGCAGGTCCCTATAAACAATTTGCAAAGCAGCTGGGTATTGAAAGTCATGTGGTTTTTACAGGTGCAACGGAAAATATAGCTGAACTGATCAGTGCCTGCGATGCAGCAGTTTTGCCCAGTTATTATGATCCATGTTCAAGATTTATTCTTGAGGGATTAGCACTTGGCAAGCCCGTGATAACAACCAGGTATAACGGTGCAAGTGAGAGATATAAAAATGGTATTCACGGGCTTGTTATAGATTCACCTGAAGATGTGGAGGCACTTAAAGCTGGTCTGGAATATTTTCTCGATAGAGAGAAGTTAAACAAGGCCTCAGAAGAGATAATTAAAGACGGGCTTGTTAATGATGTGTGTATAAAAAAGCACGCGGAAAAGGTATTAAAGCTTTATGAAAAAATACTAAAGAAAAAGGAGCAAAGTAAATGACCTTGTTTTACTTTATGGTACCAATTGGGTATTTAATGGGCTCTGTATCATTTGCAACTATAATCGCCCGGGCCAACGGAATCAATTTACGTCAGGTAGGGTCCGGGAATGTCGGAGCCACAAATCTTTCAAGAGCTATGGGTAAAAAATGGGGCTATACCTGTTTTTTTCTTGATGTTTCAAAAGGCCTTGTACCGATGCTGGTAACCAGGCTTTTCATTGACGATGTTAATACTCTTACCCTGACACTGTGGCTGCTTGTGGGTATTGCAGCAGTTACAGGACATATCTTTCCTTTGTATATGAAGTTCAAGGGCGGCAAGGGGGTAGCTGTCAGCCTTGGAATAGTGCTTGGCTTGTACCCTTATTATACTTTTGCGGGTATTTCAGCTTTTGTTTTTTGGTGTATTGCAGTTTTTTTATGGCGTTATATTTCCCTTGCCTCAATTATCGCGGCGTTGATGTTTCCGCTTGTTCTTGCATATCTGGTCGGTGCAAGGAGCGGATGGAGATTTGAGGACTTATGGCCATTGCTTATTGCTGCCCTGGTCATGCCGCTTGTAGTCATACTAAGACATACTGAAAATATTAAGAGATTGATTGAGGGAACTGAAAGTAAGGTTTTCAGTAAAGACAAATAGTGAACGATAAAATTATTTACTGTAAAAGTTTCTTTGCGAGAATCTGGTTTACGATTTTGGGATTAGCCTGACCTTTAGACATTTGCATAACCTGTCCCATTAAGAAGCCCTTTGCTTTTTTTGCTTTTTTTGACCCGCTTTTCGCTTCCTCAACAGCCTGGGGATTTTGTTCCATAGCCTTTTCCAGAAATTCTTCAAGCTGACTTGTATCGCTTGTCTGAATAAGATTAAGTTCCTCAGCTATAATTTTTGGTTCCTGAAAACTTTGTGCCATCTTCTCAAAAATAGTCTCACCCGAAGAAGCGCTCACCATACCTTCGCTTACCATATTTGCCAGTTTTGCAAGCGAATCAGGATTTATACCAAGCTCATTTACCTGACAGCCTTTTTCATTTGCTATTTTCAGGCCTGTCTGGGTGAGCAAATTGCAAACTCTTTTTGGATCAGCAGGTGTTTTCACGGCCGAATCAAAAAACTCGGCAATACTTCTTTCCGATGTAAGGA
>CAZAYB010000131.1:0-8522 GCA_964489215.1 uncultured Pirellulales bacterium | reverse complement strand
AGGCCTTTGGTTTTTTCCTCAGGTTCGGGGGCTGGTCTATGCCGCTGCTGAATTTTCTCGGTAAGCAAGTGCCAGAATTCATCGGAAGAAATTGACTTTGCTTTTTTCAGCCTTGCGGCATCTGCTACTTCACGGTCACTGCTGATAACTGTAATTCTTTTTGGTGCGGTGCTTGCATTTATCTTTTCAATAATAACAGAGTCGGCATCTGTTTGAAGGCCGCAGTATGATACCCTTAATGACGGGTAGTTTGTTCTTATTCCGCCATGTTTCAGCGGCATGTCGCCATCGAAAATGATATGTCCCTTTTCCTTTATCCGCTTCAGATATTTTGAAATTGCCTGACATAGATAGTCTACGTTCATATCGGCAAATTCTTCGTATCTCAGGACGGCGTGAAGGAGATTATGTCCATCGATAAGTGTCGGCATAGGTCAATGTTTATCTGAATACCTGATCTCACCGCCTACAATAGTGTTTTTTACCCTTGAAGTAACTTCCCATCGGTTATAAGGACAGTTACTGCTTTTCGAAAAGAATTTATTTACGTCAATTTCCCATTTTTGTTCCGGGTCAAAGATTGTGACATCCGCAACTGAGCCTTTTGACAGGGTGCCTTTATCTATTCCCATGGCATCGGCAGGTGATTTTGTCATCAATTTAATCATTTCAGGCCAGGTTATAATTTCAGGCTCAATCAGGGCCTTATGGAATAAAGGCAGAGCGCATTCGAGACTGGCAATCCCAAATGGTGCGTTGAGAAATTCCAGCTCTTTTTCGCTAATCAGGTGCGGTGCGTGGTCTGTAACCAGAGCGTCAACTAGCCCGTCTTTTATAAGCTCAATAAGAGCGTCTATGTCCTCAGCTGTTCTAAGCGGAGGATTAACCTTGAAATAGGTATCGTATTCCTTAATGGCATCATCGGTGAAGAGCAGATGATGCGGGGTAACTTCACATGTTACAGGGAGGTTTTCTTTTTTTGCATCTCTTATAATTTTTGCAGAACCCTTTGTAGAAATGTGCTGGGCATGATAACGAGTTTTTGTTTTTTTTACGAGCTGAATATCTCTCCAGAGCATCATTTCCTCTGCGAGGGGGTCAATTCCGGGCAGTCCGAGGATAGTTGAATTGTATCCTGAGTTCATAACACCATTGCTTCCGAGGGAGTTGTCCTGGCAATGCTGTGCAAGAAAAGTATCGAACATTGAAGCGTATTTCAAGGCTCGCAGCATAACGGCTGTGTCCTGGAGTCCATTACCGTCATCAGTGAAACCGATAGCACCGGCCTGGTGCATAAGTCCCATTTCAGCCAGTTCCTTGCCCTGTCTTGCCTGTGTTATTGCCCCCATAGTGTAGATATAGGTTTTTCTTGCCTGTCTTCCCATACGGTGGACGAATTCGACGCTGGTCTGGTTTTCTATGCATGGGTCGGTATTCGGCATGCACACAACCGAAGTAAATCCACCAGCGACTGCGGCAGCGGACCCGCTTGCAATGGTTTCTTCTTCTTCGTCTCCCGGTTCCCTGAAGTGTACGTGCATGTCAATCAGTCCAGGTACGACGTATTTGTTTTGAGCGTCAATAACAATGTCAGCCTGTTGTGAAATAGAACCGATTTTTTGTATAATTCCATCTTCGATAAATACATCCGCTTTCTGGTTGAAATTATTAGCGGGGTCGATGACGTTTCCGTTTTTTATGAGTATTTTTTTGTCAGGAGTTTTTTTCATCATTTCCCCCCTGCCATTGCCTGGTTAACGAGGTAAAGCACTGCCATTCTAACTGCGACCCCATTTGCGACCTGGTCAAGAATGACACTGTTTGGTCCATCAGCGACTTCAGATTCAAGCTCCAGTCCTCGATTTATGGGCCCCGGGTGCATGACGAGCATATCAGGTTTTGCTCTTTTCATTCTTTCAACGGTTAATGCAAAGAAGTGTGAGTATTCCTTTACCGAGGGGAATAAGTTTGAGCCGAACCTTTCGAATTGTATTCTGAGCATGTTTATAACATCAAGTTTTTCAATTACGTCATCAAGATTAGTAGCAACCTTTACTGGAAGTTTATCAACGCTTGAGGGCATAAGAGTCGGCGGTCCTATCAGAGTTACCTCAGCGCCGAGTTTTGTCATCGCCCAGATCCCGCTTCCAGCGACTCTTGAGTGTGCGATATCTCCTACGATTCCAATTTTGAGGCCATCGAGAGAACCTTTCTTTTTCATAATAGTGCAGACATCCAAAAGGGCCTGGGTTGGGTGTTCGTTGAAACCATCTCCAGCGTTAACGACACACGCGTTTATGTTTCTGCTTAAGAAAGCCGGTGCACCTCCTGCATTATGCCTTATCACAATTATGTCGATTCCCATGGCCTCGAGGTTTCTTGCGGTATCCAGGAGGGATTCGCCTTTGCTGACAGAACTGCTTTTTTTTGTGAACTCTATGACGTCTGCGCTTAGTCTTGAGGCGGCAAGGGTGAAACTGTTTCTTGTTCTTGTGCTGTCCTCAAAAAAGAGGTTTACAACTACCTTTCCTCGAAGCGGAGGAGCCTTTTTCACTGAACGAGTACTAATCTGCTCAAACCCTTTTGCGGTCTGGAGAATAAATTCAAGCTCTGGCCTGCTAAGCTCACGTATGTTCAGCAGATGCTTTCTGTTCCATTTTTGGCTGTCAGAGTGAGGTACCACTTATTTTATTATCACCTGATCCTTTCGGTCTGTCTCGGTAAAATTGACTTCAACGGGTTTATCGTTTTCAATTTCCAGTTTGTGCCCAGTGAAATCGGCCTGTATGGGGAATTCCCTTCCAGGTCTTTCGACAAGAACAGCGAGCCTTATTGCCCTTGGTCTTCCGAGGTCAACGAGAGCATCCATTGCAGCTCTTACGCTTCTTCCGGTGTAAAGAACATCATCTGCGAGTATTATTATCTTGTCATCGACATCGAATGTTATTTCTGTAGTTCTGACAGTGGGATGTGGGCTTGAACCCGGTTCATTCAAATCATCACGGTATAATGTTATGTCAAGTGTCCCGTCCTGTATAGGCCTTTGGAGTTTTTTTGTGAGCAGGCCAGCAAGTCTCTTTGCCAGGATTTCTCCCCTGCTTCGTATTCCCACTACCGCCATTGAAGCGTCATTGGAAACCGATTTTATGATACTTTCGGCTATTTTTTCAATTGCCTGTGCCAGTTTTTTTTCGTCCAGTATGACCCGCACTTTTTACTCCGTAAGATAATCCTTTATCGGACGGAGTATACCAGTCTTTTCTGCTTAATGCAACAATATCTCGAAAAAACAAAAAGTTTGTCCTTTTCAAGGTCGATAATATGTGAGTTGATTGTTAGATTTTACATTTGGGAAATTCCTTTCCCCTGGGACCTGCCTAAAAGCAGCAGTAACTATTTGTTTTATAAAGGCTTAAAGATTTTGCAGGTCCTTGCTTTATAATGAGCATGAAAGGTTGCAAAACCATAGTCGATTAGGCTATAATACAGTTACGCAATATATAACAAATTCTTTATTTGAGGATTTAATTGAAACAGTCCTATAATAATGCAATAAAATTGGCTTGTTTTTCGATTTTTCTGATTCTGAGCTTTCATTTAGAAGCATTTGGAGCTGAAAAACAGACGGATTCGAGGTTAGAGCCTGCGGTTCTGGATTATATGGGCATCCGTGATGTTTTGGCATTGGACAAGGATTTAAGAGAAAGAAGTCCGCATATAGCGGCAATTTGCAGGAGCATGACCTATTTTGGCCGACAGCCATTGAATGATTATCTTCCAGACAGGAATCATGATTGTCTTTCCGGCAGCGATTCTATGGCTATCCGCAGTCTGGCGGTTGATGTATCTGAGCACGCTACAGCAATTGCGGCGATACTTATCGGCAGTGATATGGGTTTTGGTAAAGTTAATTTTCAATATGAAGGGGCGGTGCCGAACGCTAATCTCGATGTTTATGAATTCTGGCAGTTTATGAGTTCCAATGTTTTTGGTCAGCAGTATTTTGAGGCAGATGTTTTGACAATAAGCTCTGGTTTACCTTTTGAGGACTGGTGGACCAGGGGGCTTGAAAATCTTGCTCAAAATACTGGTGTTGTAATTACGGCAGGAATCGGTAACGGTTCTGAGGCTTACGATTCATTGCTGTATCCTGCTGCAGGTGCGAATATTCTTGGTGTTGGTGTGGTTGATTCGGTTCTGGACAGTGACCAGAATCTTATTGGTTATTCATTGCCGAGGCTTGAGCATTCCAGTGCCGGTCCGAGTGTAAAAGGTACATGCAAGCCTGATATTGTGGCTTTGGGTAATTGTCTTGTTCCTATCGCGAAAAGCAAAAATAAATACAGGCTAAGCGGTGACTGGTCCAGTTATGCAACTCCGATTGCGGCGGCAGCAGCGGCTTTGACGATTGAAAAGGCCCGGCTTATGGGTTATGAAGAATATATAGACAGTGCTGACGGCAACTGCGTTGTCAAAGCGGTTCTGATGAATTCTGCGGTTAAGCTTCCCGGATGGCATAAAGGCGATATATCGACCTCAGATGACCATTCAGCGGTACTGGATTATTTACAGGGAGCTGGTATGGTTAATGCCATGAGGGCTTATGAAACTATTTCCGCAGGGCTTTGGAGGGGTAAGACTAAAAAAATCGGCTGGGATAAAAATATTATCAAGGCTGATATGCAGGATGAAAAAATATACAGCTTTTCGGTGCCGAATTCTAAGGGAAAGGTTGTTTGCGCTACTTTGAACTGGAACAGGAAATATAATTTCAGGTATCCTTTTGAGTCGAAGCCGGAACTTGACGGTAATTTAAGACTTGAACTTTGGGGGGTACCTGATGTAAGGGACTCAAGCAGTGATGTTCTTTTAGATTACAGCGACAGCCTGCAAGATAACGTAGAACATATTTATTTTGCCTGTACTGGGGAATATGAGCGATTTGTTCTTGTTGTAAGCAACAGCGATCAGAGCGAAAGGCTTAGTGAAGAACAGGTTTATGGTATAGCATGGCAAGTACGTAAGAAGGATCCTTTCAATAAGGAGATTTTTTATGATCTTGACAGAGATGGTAATGTCGGGATTAAGGATTTTAATATACTCTTGAGTAATATTGATATAGATTGGACTGACACAAGGGTTTATCCACCTGGGGATATCAATACCGATGGTAAAGTCGATTTTGCCGACAGTGATATTCTTTGGGATTATATTCAAGCCGATTAATACCAGCAGCCCTTAAACGATCAGGGCAGATTATCAACTTATTGGGATAAGAGCTGAACTTAGGTTAACGTCTATGACCGGTTTGAATACGGGGGCACAATTATTAAAGGCTTGCGGTGTATGTCTTTAATTTATAAGTAAAGGCCGTATACTTTTTGCAAGCACACGGCCTATTAGATTTAATACTCAGCAACGGCTATGGAGTAGCCGGGTTACTGGTTTCGCCGACGTTTGGATTAGGTACGGCAGAATCACGTGCAGTTACTGTATATTCAGCATTACCTGTTGAAGTGGGCACAGTCAGCTGCAGGAACGAGCTTGTTGTCCAACCGGTGGGCAAAGCATCCGGACAACCGTTACCAGAACAAGTGTAGAGATATTCTATCGGCACAGAATCGTCAGTAGCAGGAGCTACCTGGATTATGTCATAGTATGGTCCTGAGCCTACACGTTGCGGATAACCTGCTGCGAACCTGGCCTTGTAGTCAGGATTTTCAGCGGTTCCGAAGTTCGGCGGTATCTGGTCAGGCAATTGTCCTGCTGTGGCAGTGGATTCCTGTGAATCTTCACTTACATTGTTTTCAGTGTCACGCGTTCTTGCAACGTAAGTATAGGTATTGCCCTGCACCAGTCCGGTGTCTGTCCATTCCAATCCGTCCTGAGCAGCAGTAAGCCAGGGGCTGATATTGCCTGGGTTATTGTAGTTTCCGTTGATGGCTATACATTCAAACTGATATAGCAACGGTCCGCTGCCCTCCGGGTCGTTAGCCTGGTTTACGCTCATAAATATCTGGAACGGAGCTTCATCGGTAATCGGTTCAGGCCTGGTGTTCCAGGTTGGAACCGGAGCGAATTCATCCATTCCTGCTTTAACAGCAATTAGTTTAGCAAAGTCTGTTATTATCCCATTACCATCAGGTCTTACTTCCCTTACGCGGAAAGAATACCAGTATGTATTGCCGAAGACGACATTTGTATCTTCCCACAATCTTGGGTCATCATCGTCATCAAATGGAGCCCAAGGGGTCATTCTTGAAGGAACGGCATTTTCAAGAGGCTCAGCAGGCTGTGAGTCATATCTGTAGAACTGGTAAACAACAGGCCAGCCCCACTGGTCATAAGCAGCTTCGGCCTGCATGACAACCTTTAACGGAGTTTCGATACTGTTTGGTTCCTGAGCCCATTTGGGAGGATTGGACAATGGGGTTTTGTCATCTATTTCAAGCCAGCACATACCCAGACGTATAGCGTCAAGCTGGTCAAGTTTACCATCGAAGTTAAAATCAACTCCATTGCACCAGTCGTTGTTTTCAGTGCAACTGAAGTAATTAGCCTGGGCCTGAGCCCACAGTACATAGTCTGCGTAATTAACTTCACCGTCCCTATAATTATTTGCACCGCTGAAGTATCCGCCGACATCACAGTATCTGCACAAGGATTGGGATTCCTCAATCGGATAGTGGAAGCCAATGTCAACAACGCCCCTGTCGAACAAGCTGTCGGTTCTGGTAGTGTAGCTGTTCATCTGGAGCTGATTTGCAGTTACCGAACCTGCATTTACACATGGGCTTGTAACGGATTGGTCCTCAATGTCAGCGTTGCTTAGATAGAAACTGTAATATGGAATAATCAGGTCATTATCCAGCTGTTGCGGATTAATGATATTATACACGAATAGTGGGTCCTGATTAATGTTAGTTCCTGCATAATTTAAGGTGCATCCTTCGGCAACGAGTATGTTTGCGGCACCGCCCTGAATGACAGAGTGCTCAATAGTCATCTCAGAGGTTCCGACGAGACCCTGTCCGGGATTTTCCGGGTCGTACTGGTAACCGGTATAAAGGGCAGCCTGGTTTCCGACTCCGGTTCTGGAGAGGTTGTTCCATAGAATTGAGTTTCTCAAAGTAACCGCTGCATCGTATGAACAATATACGCCGCCTCCCAACGCTTCATGGAGTGCCCTTGTTTCGTCATCTTCCTCAAGGAGAGGTCCGAATGAACCTCTTACCTCATTATTATACATTGTACACAGCTCTATGACAGGCTCAGCATACCAGTTAACGGAAATTGCACCACCGTCACGACCTGCAGCGTTATTAACAAAGAGGTTGTTCTTAATGTACGGTTCGTGTATCTGGAATCCGGGCTGGTCTTCCGGTGAGCCGGTTATGTAGATACCGCCTCCAGATGCACTTGCAGTATTTTCGAGGATGTTACAATCGTAAACATCAGCAGATATAGCAGAAAGGTATATTGCGGCACCTCGGCCGGCGATGTCAAGAGTATCATAAACGGGGTCATCTGCCATTACGGAGGCCCTGTTTCTGTAGTAATGACATGCTTTTACAATAGCGGCCCCTTCAGAGCCGAACATTGCACCGCCCTGGAAGGCATTATTGTTTGAGAAAGAACATTGATTGAACTGAGGCCTTGAATCAGCCCAGTATACACCGCCGCCGGTTGAGCTTGAGTTTCCAACAAAGCTGCAATCTTCAAACTTAATATTTGTTGTTCCTTCAAACGCAACACCGCCGCCATGGCCTATATAAGGATTGAGAGTGTGCACTGGCTGGTTATCAGCACCAGTGCTCGGAGTTACGGAGACATTATCCTGGAAGAAACAATCCTTGAAGTCAACGTTTGAATTTTCAGCACAGTAGACAGCGCCGCCGTAAGTTGGTATTTCATAACTTATGTGCGGTGCGTTTATCAGTCCTGTAGTTGCTTCAGCACCTCCAACACCGCTCATACCGCCGTAGACAGCACAATCAATGAACTCTGTATCGACGAATCTTACAGTGGTATTCTCATCACAGTATACACCGCCGCCGTAGCCGCTGTGGAACCGATAATCTTCATAGACATAGTACAATCCACCTTCTCCCGGGGGCTGCCAATAGGTATCCCCTTCAGCTCCGTCGCCACCGTTACCGCCGTTACCGCCTGTAGCAGTACAATTCTGGATTCGGCATCCTATGAACTCAGCGGTTGAGTTAGTACCAACGTATACAGCTCCGCCTCTTGCGGCACCGCCGTCACCGCCGTCGCCACCGGGGTTATTTTCATCAGCTGCTGCACCGTTACCAGCATGTCCGCCTCTGATGAATGTGTCGCGGAAAATGCAATTTCTGAAAGCAGCAGAGGAATCCTGTCCTACATTTACAATTCCGCCATTCCAGTTTCCGCCATCAGCACCATTGCGGTTGCGGCCTGGATTATCTTCGTCAGGCTGTTCACCGTCCCGCCCATCAATGACGTGCCTGCTGGCTCTGGTGAGCGACGGTCGGGGGGGTGGG
>CAZAYB010000130.1:0-8547 GCA_964489215.1 uncultured Pirellulales bacterium | reverse complement strand
GGGTTTGCGGTTGGTTTTGTGGCAGTAACGTCAAAAAAGGGACCTGACCCCTTTAATTCATGCTATTAAACAGTAATGGAGATTGAAAGGTCAGGGAGTCAGGCAGGTTGGTGGATGAGGTTTATTTTTTTGAGGAGGTCGACGGCTGTTTCCACCTCCATTTTTCTGAAGATGTGGTTTCTGTGGAATGCTACGGCTCTTTGTGTTACGTTGAGTTCCTGGGCAATTTCCTTGTCTGATTGTCCATCGAGTATTCTGTCGAGGACCTGGAGCTCTCTTTCAGTGAGGCTGTTGTATTTTTGCATTACGCTTTTTATTTTCTGATGTTTCTGGTATGATTTTTCGCCTATATTCAGAGCTTTTTGGATTGCATTCCACAGAGCCTGTTCCCTGAATGGTTTTTCGATGAAGTCAACGGCTCCGGCTTTTACAGTGTTGACGGCCATTGGTATATCTCCGTGTCCGGTAATTATGACGACCGGTAGGCATATGTCCTTTTCTATGAGGGTTTGCTGGACATCCAATCCGCTTATTCCTGGCATTCTAATGTCCAGTACGCAGCATCCCTTCGGATTTTTTGGTATGCTCTGGAGGAATTCTTCGCCAGAGGGGTAAGCTTTTGCTTTGCAATCCATTGACTCGACGAGGTCCTTGATTCCATCTCTTATGGCCTCATCATCGTCAACTATGTAAACAGTTTGTGAGGTTTCCATTTTTTCTCCCGTTTCAGTTTACGTTCTGACCGTACAGGGGGACGCTGAATGTGAAGGTCAGTCCCTTTTGTGGATTAGCTGACACATCCAGTTTCCCGCCATGGTTTTCGACAATTGATCTGCTGATCGACAGTCCAAGCCCGAGTCCCTGCGGTTTTGTCGAAACGAACGGTTCCATGATATTTGAGATTTGTTCGTTATTAAAGCATTTTCCGGAGTCTTCTACTAAAAAAGAAGCTGATTTTCCATCAGAGAAGCATTTTATCGTGATGTTTCGGTCTTCTATGTCACATTCTGTGAGTGCATCGCAGGCGTTGTTTAGCAGGTTTATCATTACCTGTTCGATCTGTACTTTGTCGGCATAGATGGTTGGGTTTGATTTTTGGCTTTGTATGATATTGATGTTATTTTGCTTTATGCGATATTCCATAAATTCGATAGAATCATTTATTATGGTTTTTGCTTCTACGGGGCTTTTTGTTATTATGTCTTTTTTTACGAAAAGCTTTATGCGGTTAATTATTTCTCCAGCTCTTTGAGCCTGTTTTACGGCAGTTTCCAGTTTTTTATGAATTTTGTCGAGGTTTACTTTTCCGGTTTTTATCATGTTGAGGCATCCTTCGGTGTGTACGAGTGCGCCGCAGAGAGGCTGGTTTATTTCGTGTGCGAGTCCAGAGGTAAGTTCTCCGATTGATATGAGTCTGGAGGCGTGAATCAGCTGTTCCTGGTGCTGTCTTGCTTTTTGCTGTGCGGTAATTCTTTCGGTAATGTCGTGTATAATTGAGTACAGGTACTGTTTGTTTTGTATTTTTATCTGGCCGCTGTATACTTCAACGTCTCTGATATTTCCGTCTGCGAGTTTGTGTTTGAAGTGAAAATGTTTTTTTTGTCCTGATTTTGCCAGCTCCATTTCTTTTTGTACCTGTTTTTCTGAAAGTATGTTTATCTGTTTGATGTTCATTTTTGTGAGTTGTTGTTTTTTGTATCCGTAGAAATTGCAGGCGGCTGGGTTTGCATCTATGATATTTCCTGTTTCGGGATCGATAATAAGTGAAACGGTGTGAATGCTTTCGAACTGTTTTCTGTATCTTGTTTCGCTTTCTCTTAGTTCCCGTTCAATTTTTTCACGTTCCTGTATTTCCTTTTGGAGTTCTTTGTTTGTTTTTGCCAGCTCTTTGGTTCTTTGGTTTACTCTCAGTTCGAGTTTGTCCCTTGCGTCTTTTAATGCGAGCTGTATTTTCATTCTTTCGGTGATGTCAGTATCGGTTCCGCTTAGTCTTATAATTTTATTGTTTTTATCTTTTTCGGTAATTCCTCTTGCCAGGAACCATTTAATAGAGCCGTCTTTGTGCATCATTCTGTGTGTTGCTTCGTATATAATGGTTTTTCCCTGCAGGCATTGCTGAGTTTTTTCAGCGACCAGAGGTCTGTCCTGTGGGTATACGTGCCGGGTCCATTTTTCGAGGTCGTTTTCAATTTCGCAGTCTTTATAGCCTAACATATTTTTTAAGTGCGGGTCGATGTAGAATTTGTTGTTTTTTATGTTCCATTCCCAGAATCCTACCTTTCCGGATTTTTTTGCGAGTTCGTATCTTTCTTCGCTTATCTGCAGTGCTTGCTGGGTTTTTTTAATGTCCGTTATGTCGATTCCAGAACCGATGATCAGATTTATTTTTCCGTTTTCGTCCTCAACTGGTATTAGTGTGTTCAGTGACCATCTTTTTTCTTTGTTTTTGATGAAGCAGTCTTCGAAAGTAACGGTCTGTTTAGAGTTTATTACCTGTTTGCATTTAAGGTAATCATTTCTGGCCTGTGCGGGTTTTCTTACCTTTTCGAAAGGTATGCCGCGGGGGTTGTTTAAGTCAAAGCCGGTGAGCTTTTGATCTGCGGGGTTGTTCTGGATCCATAGGAACTTTCCATCTTCTGTGACTTTTGTTATCCAGAAGCAGATGTTTGTAAGGCTGTATATGCTATGCAGCATGTTGTTTGTTTGCCGGAGTTTATTTTCGGCGTTTTTTCTTCTTGTTATATCTCTTATTGTTCCTTCGATGTGTTTTGGTTTTTTGTTTTTGTCGTATACGAGCAGCGCATTTGTTGAGCACCAGATTGTTTTTCCTTCTTTTGTTATCATCTGTGCCTCGAAATCTTCAACCTTTCCATCTTCGAGCAGGATTTTTCTTAATGTTTTTGCTTTTTTTGGATTTTTGTAATATTTTGAGGTGTCTTTTGTCTGTGATATCAGCTGGTCAATTGTATCGAATCCGCTGATGTCGAGCAGTCCTTTGCTTGCGAAGAGCAGTTTTCCGTCGAGGGTTGATCTGAAGAAGGCTTCGTTTATGTTTTCGAAGATTTGTTTGTAGTTTTGCAGCTGCTTTCTGACGTTTTTCAGTTCCTTTTGCAGGGCCTGAATTTTTTCGGATTCTAAATTTTTTCTTTCAAGTGACTGAGGCATTTTTGTTTCTTAGTTAAGTTATTTGATCAGAAATATGTCATCAGACCCCGATATAATATCATAGTTAATGAGAGAATGCGAGTAAAAAAGTTGTTTATTCTTTTGTGATATTTTTTCTGTATTTTTGTTTTTGTTTTTTTTGTGAGGTATAATTTGTGTTAAAAAGCTTGAAAGGGGTTTGTTTTGAGGGTATATTTTGTTTATAGGCAGTTATATTGATTGATTTTTTTTGCGGGGCCGTCGTATAATGGGAGTACACCGCGGTCGCATCGCGGGGATGCGGGTTCGATTCCCGCCGGCTCCATATTGCGTTTTTGGGTTAATATAGCCGTTTTTTGTATAATGTAACCTCTAAAGATTGGGATAATCAGCGAAATGATATTTGATGATCTGAAAAAAGAGTTCGAGGCGAAGCTTTCAGGATGTGGCAGTGAGCAGGAAGTGGAGCAGGCGAGGATAGAATATCTTTCCCGTAAGGGTAAGATTACGAATGCGACCAAGGGTATTGACTTTAAGAGTCTTGGTCCTGATGAGAAGAAGAATATCGGTAAGGATCTTAACGATCTTAAGAACTGGGCATCGAAAGCACTTGAGGAGGCGAAGGAGCGTTTTTCAGGGGGGGGTGAGGTTAAGTCTGATTTTGATCTTACAGTTCCAGGTAAGGACCCATGTGCAGGCAGTATTCATCCTATTCGTCATGTACAGCTTCAGCTTGAGAATATATTCCGTTCTATGGGATTTTCAGTTTTTACGGGTTATGAAATTGAGAAGGAATATTATAATTTTGATGCACTGAATATACCTTCTGATCATCCAGCTCGAGAGATGCAGGATACATACTGGATGAGTAATGGTGACCTTTTGCGTACTCATACTTCAGCGACTCAGGTTCGAGCATTGCGAGAGCATGGTGCACCTTTGCGAGCGATATTTCCCGGTCGCTGTTTTCGTTATGAGACGGTTGATGCATCTCATGAGAATACATTTTATCAGCTGGAGGGTCTTTTGGTAGATGAGAATATTACGGTTGCCCATCTTATCGGTGTTATGAAGGCGCTGCTTAAGGAGGTTTTTCACAAGTCTGTAGAGGTTCGTTTGCGTCCTGGTTTTTTTCCATTTGTTGAGCCTGGTTTTGAGCTTGATTTTCAATGTGCTCTTTGCGGGGGCGAGGGATGTTCGACTTGTAAGAATACCGGCTGGATCGAGCTGATTCCCTGCGGTCTTGTTCATCCGAAGGTTATAGAGAACGGCGGGCTTGATTCTGATAAGTATACAGGTTTCGCATTTGGGTGCGGATTGACGAGGCTTGCGATGATGAAGTATCATATTCCTTTTATCCGGATGTTCAATTGCGGTGATCTTCGTTTTTACAGGCAGTTTCCTGCTTATATTTGATTTTTTATCATAGAATTTTTCGGAGTATTCAAATGTATATATCTCTTGACTGGCTTAGTGACTATGTTGACCTTAGCGGTATATCTGTTGAGGAGACGGCCTCGAGGCTTACGATGTCTACAGCGGAGACGGAGGGTATAGAGAAGGTCGAGCGGAGTGTTGATGGTCTTGTTGTTTGTGAGATAACCAGCGCTGAGAAGATGGGAGATGTAACTAAGGTTGAGGTTGATTGCGGGGGCAGGAGTTATACGACAGTTTGCGGTGCGCCGAATGTTGAGGTTGGTTTGAAGACAGTATTTGCCGGAGCAGGAGTAACTCTTGCGACGGGAGAGAAGATAGAGGCAGCAGAGAGGGATGGAGTAAAGAGCGAGGGGGTGCTTTGCTCTGCGAAAGAGATGGGTTTGAGTGACTGGCACGAGATAATATTTGAGTGTCCACCAGATTTGCCAAACGGTTCTTTGCTTAGCGATTATATTCCATCGACGGATTATCTTATTGAGGTTGATAATAAGAGCCTTACTCATCGTCCTGATCTTTGGGGTCATTACGGTTTTGCCCGTGAGCTTGCAGCGGTATTCGGCAGGCCTTTGAAAAAGCTTGATGTTATGGATCTTAGTCAGTATGACGGTCTTGGGGGAGTTGAGGTTTCGATTGATGATGATGCAGCTTGTAACTGTTATTGCTGTATTCGTTTCAAGACCGATTCTGATATGCCATCACCTTTGAAGATTCAGCGGAGGCTTCATGCACTTGGTCAGCGAACGATCGATCTTATGGTTGATCTGACGAATTATGTTATGCTTGAGCTTGCCCAGCCTATGCATGCTTTTGACGGCAAGAAGGTTTCGAGTGTTCGGGTTGGTAATATGGGCCAGTTGGGCAAGTTTACTCCTATTGACGGTAATGAGCGTCAGATGCATGGTGATGACCTGATGATCTGGAACGAGGAGAAGCCTGTCGCGATAGCAGGGGTTATGGGCGGTCTGGAGACAGAAGTTACAGAATCGACGAATGAGATACTTCTTGAGAGCGCTAATTTTAGGGGAGCTAATATTCGCAGGACTGCTCTTCGATTGAATCTTCGAACAGATGCGAGTCAGCGTTTTGAGAAGGACCAGCCAGCGGCGGTTTCGAGGACCGCACTTGCGCGGATGTTAAGGTTGATTGACGACAGCAGTGCCAGTCTTGAGGTTACGTCAGGTTTTTCTTATGCTGGTGATCTTTGTGATGAGGTCAGGTGGATAGAGCTTGCGAACGATTTCTTTTCGAGGCGGGCCGGTACTGATATAAGCATTGAAAGGGCTTCTGATATATTGGGGTCCATAGGTTTTGAGGTTGAGCAAGGGGGCGATTCGATACGCTGCGGCATTCCTTCTTTTCGCAGTAAAAAGGATGTTTCTCTTGAGGTTGATATTCTTGAGGAGGTTCTTCGGATTTACGGTTATGATAATATACCTTCGAAGCTTCCTGTTCGTGAGATTCTTCCGGTAGGTAATAATCCAGCGTTGTCAATGGAGCACCGGACAGTGAAGGCAATGACTGCTGCGACGAACTGCAGTGAGATTCACAGTTATTCGTGGTATGACAGTAACTGGCTTAAGAAAATCGGTTATGAGCCCTTTGATGTTCTGACATTGAAGAATCCTTCAGCGAGCAATAACGCAATTATGCGCAAGGAGCTTTTGCCTAATATTCTGGAGGCCCTTTCGAGGAACACGACCGGTGGTTCAGATGCGCGGCTTTTTGAGGTTGGTAAGGTTTATCATAGTGACAGTGAGGGGGGTACAGTTGAAGGGACTGAGATGTCGGGCGCTTTTTACAGGCACGGCAAGGTTGATGTTTTTGGTCTTTATCTTGAGCTAAAGGGTATTTTAGAAAAGCTTGCAAAGGTTAACGGTCTGAGTTTTGTTTTTGATAAAGGTGAGGATAAAAGCGGGTATTATCCGTGGCTTTTGGGAGGTTATTACGCGAATATATCTGCAGGGGGTGTGTGCGCGGGCAAGATAGGTATAGTTCCGGAAAAGATTCAAAAGGCGGTTTTTCCGTTCGGCAGGGTTGTTTGGTTTAGTCTTGATATGGATGTTCTGGTTAATGATGTTGAGGCTGTGGAGATGAGTTTCAGTCCGCTGGGTGCTTATCCGGGTTCTACGCACGATTTTTCTTTGTTGTGGGATAAGCGTAAAGGTTATTCAGAGCTTTGTGAGGTTCTTGACGGTTTTTCGCATCCTTTTATAGCATCTCGTGATTTTGTGACTTATTATGACGGCAAGGGGCTTGAGGATAATAAGATAAGTTATACTGTCAGTTATCTGCTTCAGTCTGAAGATAAGACATTAAGTGCCGAGGATATCGAGGAGTTCAGGGCGAGTTTTCTTGAGTACCTTGATAAGTATGATATAAGTATTCGGGGTTAGTTAGTTCGAGGAAACAGGGGTTGATTTTTTTTGTGTTCGCAGGTATAATTGGGGTACATGGTTGCTATTATGTACAGTTTATTGCGGATAATTATTTCGGCATGTTTGCTGATGTTTTTTGCGGGCTGCAGGGAGGAAAGCTACAGTTATCGTTATCGAGCTGGTACGTGGCATGAGTATCGCAAGATAATTGAATCTGGTACTTTCGGGCCGGATAATCCACCTCCTCTGGTTCCTGTGGAGGGCAAATTATATGGAGAGTGGGTTGCAGTTACGAGTTCCGGGAGGGTTGTCAGCGATGATGAGGATTGGAGAGGTGGGCGGTATAGTCAGATGGGTCGTGGGTATGGTGATGAGGGAGTTGAGGTTGGTGAGGATATTTATGTTTTCAGGCCGAGGTTTATGATGAGCTTTGGTGGAGGTTATTATCACGGTTCTGATTCATTTTACCGCAGCAGGTTTGGTTTTCCGGTTTCGTATGGGGGTTATCCCTGGTATGGTTGCGATGAATGGTTTGGGGGGTGCTGTGATTGGCCGATGTTTTATGGTCCTTATTGCAGGTGATATGGGTTTAGTTTGATTTTTTGAATACCGTAAGGTTCAGCAGTTCGATTATTTTTGTGTAGTTATTGTCCGCTGATAAGTATTCGTTCATGGCTTTTCTAACTCCCGGGAAGGCTCCAGTTGGTTTTGTGTCGTGCATTATTACTATCCCTTTTTTTGTTAGATGGGGCAGCCAAAGTTTCAGGTCGTTTTGTACATCTTCGTATTTGTGTGAGCCGTCGATGAATAGCAGATTTATTTTATCATTCCATTGCTTTGCGGCCTCTACGCTGGTCTTTACGATTGGCTGGACCAGGTGCTTGATCTCGGCTTTTTCGAGGTTTTCCATAAAAGCGGCGTAGCTTGAGCTTTCCTGGTAATTCGGTACTACCTGATTGTCGCGTGTGTTAATGTGCGGGTCGATTGCGAAGAGCTTTTGTGATGAATTTGTTTTTTGTAAGGCTTTTGCGAGGAATACGGTGCTTTTGCCTTTGAAAGAACCGATTTCGACGATTTTTCCATTATTGTCTCTGATGAAAGCAAAGTAAAAGAGCGTGGCGCATTGACGGGGTGTTATGTGTCCTTCGGTGTTCAGCAGGAGCAGGGCTTCGTCGTCATTTAGCTGTGAAGAGAAAGTCTGGTTGATGTTTTTTCCAGTGCTGTATCCTTTTCTGAGGAAAGCTGGTAACCATTTTGGGTATTTTGGGTGAACGTCCATGTCCATTTTTTTTCTCCGGTAATTATAAAGGAGGCTTTATCTTTTTGCTGAATTTACCGTTTTGCGGGCTGAATTTAAAGTAAAAAAAACGTTTTTTAAGGGTTTATTGTCTGTGCTGGTTGTGTATTCTGCGGATCAGGAAATATTTTTTGAATTGGTCAGAATTTTTTGTGCCTTTCGTTCAGGGTGTTCGTAAAAGATATTAGAAGTAAATGTTAAAAGTTAAAAGGGTATAAAAATGAATAGATTGAGTAAGTTTGAGATTGTTTTTCATGGTTTGGTAAAAATCGTCGGAATTAACTGGGGGATCAG
>CAZAYB010000129.1:0-8562 GCA_964489215.1 uncultured Pirellulales bacterium | reverse complement strand
CTGAATATTATTTTCTTCTTAAGGTCAATAAGATAATTGTCGCTAAATGCCCTTGCTTTAAGATCCGGCGGCCTGTTCTGACGCATTGCGATTACAACCCCAAAAAGGTCATCCATTATTAAAAGCCTGACATTCATCGAACGAAGCTTTCTAAAAGGCGGTGCAGTCGTTCTGAATATTCTTGCTCCGATTGGGTTGTAGACATAATACCAGGGACGAACCTTGTTTGAACCGTAGTGAATACCTGCGTATGCTTTTGGATAAAAGCCTGGCACTATACTGACAGGCTTGAAATCATTTGCTTCATTTTCCAGACTCGCCCAGTAAGAACAGTAGTTATAGTATGCACGCAGCATTGAGTTTCTTTTGAAGAAAGGACCATCCTCATGCACATCCTCACCAAATGTGTCAAGGATAAGGTTCTTAAAGCTCAGATATTCATGTATAGCGATATTTTTAAGGCTGATTTGTTCTGTCTTCAGTTCCGTAAAATGCTCTGCGATAATGTCAATTGCCCCTTCAGGGACCATAACCTGGTTTAGAATATAATTTGCCGTTTTAATATTTCGCCGAAAAAGCCCGTTGCAAAGAAGCCGCATCGCCAGTGACCGCGCATTGGGACTGACTTTGCGTATAACAGAATCAAAAGTAACAAGCTCCTTGGTCGCCTTAGTATAATTACCCCTTGCGATTTGCAGGAATATGTAGTTCTGGTACATTCTGCTGACAAATATCATGTTCCTTACAAAACCTACCTCTGCCTGTATTCTCGGCTCAGTAAGGTCAGCGATATCCTCGAATTTACTTACCATTTCTATCATCTCCCTGGCGTAGGCTCCTCTGTGCCAGGCCGATTCAATTTCTTCTGCGTTTTCTGAAACAGTCTTACTGATAACTTCTGATATGCTTTCGCCCTTTTTAATAATCTTTATTATCTCCCGCTGAAGCTGCACATCCTCTGCTGTCAGTCCGGTTACAGACGGACCTGGCAAACCCATACCAGCAGGCTCGGTAAGCTTATAAAGCATCCAGTAAGTCTGCATATACTCTGGATCCGCAGACTTAAGGTCATTGTTATCGAAATCATTGTTCAAAACATCTGCGTCAAAAGTCCAAAGCCAGATAATAAAGCTCATGAAAAATGATAAAAAACAAAACGCAAAAGCTGAAATGACCAGACCTAAACCGCGAATTGCCTGACGGTTCTTTTTGATATGGTAAAACGCCCAGATATTAAGAAAAAACGCGGGAATTGATGCCGCAAGCTGTAAAAAAAGTCCGATAACTGAAAGGCCCAAAGAAAATATCGCCAGTTTACTTATCTTTCGCCTGGGCAATTTATTGTTCAAAGCCTTTTCCACGATCTCTACCCTGCCTGGAAAATATCTAATACTATCGGCCCTGAAAAAATGTGCTTAACATCAATGACAGGCTTGAACCTTAGGGCACAATTATTAAGGCCTGTACTATAACTGATTATTTTCAGAACTGTAAATCGTGATTATCGGCTTATGTATGCCGGTTCTTTACTGCATCGCCTGTCTTAACTGTTCTTTAGTATCTATCACAGACTGCTCTATGCACTTTTGCCAGTTGTCGCCGAATTTATCACGGTATACCGGCTTCTCATAGGCGTAAATTATTGACCTTGATGAATTGATCAATGCTCCGTTACCGTCAGGATTACAAAGTTTAACGCAGTCTTCTGCGCTGGCGCCCTGGGCGCCGAGACCCGGAACAAGATACCAAAGTTTATTATTCATTTGCCTAAGCTTAACCGCTGCATTTACATCGCTTAATCCTGCAACAAGACCGACATTGCTGTATCCGTTCTTGCCCAGCCTTTTATTCTGCATAGCAAGCTCAGATACTATTGAGGCATATTTCTCGTAAAACTTCTCTCCGGTGCTGTTAGAAAAATCCTGAAGTTCTCCTGCTGTTGGATTACTCGAACGAACCCATACGAAAATACCCTTGCCCTCCTTATTTGCGATATCTGCAAAGGGCAATATGCCCTCTGACCCTGCAAATCCGTTAACTGTAATCGCATCAGGAGTAATAATATCCTCGATACCGACCATGTCCGGATTCTTCAGATGAGCTGTAGCATAAGCCTCGGCAGTATGACCAATATCACCACGTTTCACATCGCCTATAACCTCAAGACCCAGAGCATCTGCCTCTGATATCAAAGAAAAGTAAGTCTCAAGACCTTCCCAAAGATACTGTTCAAAGTATGCAATATTCATTTTCACCGCTGGAACATGCCCTGATATTATACGAAGAACCTTTGTGCCGAAGTCAAAAATCGCATCGACAGCGGCCGCAACATCGTTTTCGTCATTCATTGATTTATGAGAACGTATCTCTTCGGGAAGCCTGCCGTAAACAGGATCAATCCCAACTGTCAATATCGTTCCTTTTGCCTTAACCGCATCGCAGAGTCTGTCACTGAAATTATTAGCCACTTAAAATACCTTTCCTGTGATTTATCAAATAAACGTTTCAAAATTATGCGAAGCTCTGATAATTTGACTCAAAATAATTATTATCAGCTTCATTATTATATAAACTGAAAAAAGCTTTATTCAAAAGAAACAATCACTATAATCACAAAAGTCCAAACCGGCAAGCAGTTAATAAGGATTTAACGTGGAAAAAAAAGAAAAATCTCAGACAAAACAAAAAAAATGGCTCATCTTCAGATATTTACTCGCAGCTGCCCTGATTTTCATACTCGTAATCCTGTGCCTGCTGACCTGTACACCAAAAGGCTACGAACCTTTACCACAGCTTTCTGATTCTCCCCAGGTTTCGCCATATCTGACACACTATCTCGTACCTGATTTTCATAAAAATATACAGCTTGACAAACCTTTCGAAATTATAATCACCCAAAAGGGCATAAATGATATCGTCAGCAGGTACCACTGGCCCGTATCCGCAGACGGTATCACACTCTCAATGCCCCATCTGGTTATCCAGGAAAAAAAGATAAAGGCTATGGCAACTGTTAAAATGGCCGCTTTGCCGATGGTAGCAACTGTAATCGCCTCCCCTGAAATGACTGACAACAGAATGCTCAAAATAAACCTCAGGAAGGTTTCTGCAGGCAAACTGAACATAACAGCCCTGTCCGTAGCCGTTTCGAGGAAACTCATTAATGACGAGATAAAAGCCATTGAAAAATCTCCTTACACTACGGATTTCGAAAGGAAGGTCAATATCACTTTATGGAAACTGTTCATAAAAGCCGTTCTGGACGGCGAACCAATTGACCCCGTCTTCCCGACAATAAAGGGAAGAAAAATAAAGTTAAGCGATATCAAAATGAGCAATGAGAAGATGGTTCTGCGGTTTGATCCATTGTAAAATGAAATAGCTATAATATATGCAATATCAGTTCAAAAAACGGTGTTTTTGCGTCTGAAATACCTGCTCCTTCAAATACAAAATAGCTCAGGCCCCGTAAATCTATAAAAAGAGGGACTTTAACGAATAAAGGTTTAACAATTCCCTAACAATGTGCTAATATAATAAAGGTATACCCTTGAACGGTTTATCAAATTTTTTTTGGAGCTGTTTATGGCAGGTGAAAAAGTTCTCATTGTTGAAGATGAAGAAGATGTTCTTGAGCTTATACGCTACAATCTTCAAAAGGCCGGTTTTCGTACCGAAGTGGCAATGACTGGCAAACAGGCACTGGATTCTGCTCGAGAGAGTGAATTCGACCTTATTTTGCTCGATATTATGCTGCCCGTGATTGATGGCCTTGAAGTGTGTCGAATTCTAAAGAGCGAGGCGAAAACCGCTGAGTTTCCCATTATTATGCTTACTGCTAAGGGGGAGGAAAGCGATATCGTAAAAGGTCTTGAATTCGGAGCTGACGATTATATCACTAAGCCTTTTAGCCCAAAGGTACTTATAGCAAGGGCAAAGGCTGTTCTACGTAGAAAAAGCACTAATTTAAAGAACAACAGTGATATAATCAAAATACATGAGATTGAAATTGATCCTCGCCGACACAGCGTAAGGGTTCAGGGCAAAAACGCTGACCTTACAAGTACTGAATTTAGCCTGCTGCATTTTCTTGCTGCAAGGCCCGGCTGGGTTTTCACAAGATACCAGATTGTCGACGGCACAAAAGGGGACGACTATGTCGTTACTGACAGGGCTGTAGATGTTCAGGTCGTGGGATTAAGAAAAAAACTTGGACAGGCTGGCAAATATATTGAAACCGTTCGAGGGGTTGGTTACAGATTTAAGGAATAATTTCAAAAATATTTCCTTTATTTCTGTGGTTGATTTCTGATTTATGCTTTTTCAGAAACAACTGGTAAAAAAAATACGGTTTCGTTTTGCGCAGGATTTAAAATTATGAAAAGGAAAAGACTTCTCTGGCAGATTTATCTTTCTTATCTTTTTATTATCTTTCTGTCTTTGCTTATTGTCGGATGGTATGCGATAAGAACTTTTAGAGATTTTCACACCGAACAGGTCCAGCAGTACCTCCTCAGTCAGGCTCAGATTACCGAATATTTCCTCGATGAACAGATTCTTTCCGGAGAAACAGAAGCCGTAAAAAAAATATGTTCTCAAATTTCAAGTAAAACAAACTTAAGGCTGACCGTTATAAACAGCGCAGGACAGGTTCTTGCAGATTCCAGGGAAAACCCGGACATCATGGAAAATCACATAAATCGGCCGGAAATAAGAAAGGCATTGCAGGGAGGTACAGGAGTCAGAACAAGATTCAGTTATACACTCTCAAAGAATATGATGTATGTAGCGGTGCCTGTAACTGTTAATGAGCAGATAATAGGGGTAGTAAGAACCGCTGTTTCAATAAGCTCACTCGACCAGGCCATCGGGAGCATAAACAGGGGGCTTTTGAGAATGGGTGTTATTGTCGTCATCGTTTCCGCTTTGATTGGGTTTATTATTAGCAGAAACATCTCAAGGCCTCTTGAGCAGATGAAAGCAGGAGCTGAAAGCTACGCAAAAGGGGATTTCTCACACAAACTCGTAATTCCCGATTCCCAGGAAACCGCAAGCCTTGCAGAGGCTATGAACCGTATGGCAGGGGACCTCGATTCTCAGATTAAGGAAATTACACAGCAGAGAAATGAGCAGCAGGCCGTTCTTTCAAGTATGGTCGAAGGGGTACTCGCAATAGATACTGATCAGAAAGTTCTGATGATGAACGATGCCGCTGAAAAACTTATTGTCCCGGAAAATGCAACCGCAGGACAGGTATACGGAAAAAAGCTTCAGGAAGTCATAAGAAACACCGAGCTGCAGAGTTTTGTCGATCAGGTCCTCTCAAGCAGACATAATATTGAAAGCCAGATTGTACTGAGAAAAGGGGACCAGGAAGTCTTTCTTCAGACCCATGGCACAGAACTTCGGGACGGAAACGGAAGCAGTATCGGAGCATTAATCGTACTTAACGATGTTACTCAGCTCAGAAGGCTTGAAAACGTTCGTAAGGATTTTGTCGCAAATGTCTCACATGAGCTCAAAACTCCAGTTACAAGCATAAAGGGGTTTGTAGAGACACTGCTTGACGGTGCGATGAATGACCCTGATGATATGAAAAGATTTCTTGAAATTATCGCAAGACAGGCCGCAAGGTTAAATGCTATTATTGAGGATTTGCTTATACTCTCAAAGGTTGAGCAGCAAAGCGAAAACGAAGAATTGAGATTTGAAAAGGCAAAGATAAAAGATGTAATTCAATCAGCATATAATCTTTGTCACTTAAAGGCTGAACAAAAGGATATAACATTGAATATGCAGTGCGATGAAAATTTACAGGCCAGAATGAACCCCCCATTACTCGAACAGGCTATTGTTAATCTTATTGATAACGCTGTAAAATACAGTGATAATGCAGGCGAAGTTATTATAAGAGCAATGAAACAGAACGAACAGACCCAAATTGAAATCATAGATTTTGGATGCGGAATCGAAAAGGAATATCTGCCACGACTTTTTGAAAGATTTTACAGGGTTGATAAGGCAAGAAGCAGAACAATGGGGGGCACCGGCCTGGGGCTTGCAATCGTAAAACATATCGTACAGTCGCATGGCGGAAAAATCGAAGTCGAAAGTGAACCAGGAAAAGGAAGCAGATTCACTATCTCGCTCCAGGCCTGATACACTGCTCAACGCAAATAAACTGCATAACTGCCCTGAACGTTATTTTTCAATAAACTCAAGTCAAATGACGACAAATAAGATGTAGCTTATTATAAAATCTGCTTCGAAGTGCGAACAAAAATCTCATGTTTTTTGTATATAACTTGTCAAAAGCAGGCAATGTCTGTAAGATGTGGTCTTTTTAAGCCTGGCTTTGATGAGTGCTTGTGATTGGCAAGTATATATGATTTTTAGATATGAATTGAGAAAAGATGACTTGGAATAGCGAGAACAGACTTTGTTTATTTCCCGCCGTGTTATTGTGCCTGATTCTTTCATGTTCTGTTATTATTGCACAGGACAATACTGCACCTGAAAAAACTAATTCTGATGATACCCACGATATCACAAGGCAGATAAATGTTAATAAGCAGGTAATAGAAACAGGCTCCACAGAAAGTGTTCGTGTGGATGCTGCAATACTCCTCTTAAACCGAAAGGAGCACCAGGCAAGATCAGCTGTTCTTGAGATACTCATAAACAGCGAAAATACTCCCGCAAGGTCAGCAATAATAAAAGGACTCATAATAAGCAGCGATTCGATTGAAGATATCGAGGATTTTATCGAGCCTTTAATCGGTATACTCGTTGATCAAAAAGGACAGACTGCCGATTTAGCGGGACAGGCATTAGCAATGTACGATTTCGGACACGTCGGAAACAGGCTCATTGCTTTGGCAAAGGCAAATGATCTTGACCCTTCGGTAAGGCTAAATGCTTTGAACGCCTTAATGCTCCATCCAGAAAAGCAGTCCGTTACTACTGTAATAAGCTTAATTGATGACCAGAACAGTCAGGTCAGACTAGCTGCGGAAAGGGCACTTCTGCAGGCTTTTGGTTATCCGGAGGATATTGACAGGCAGGTTTTACAAAAACTTCTGGACGAACTGTCTGCAAAAAGCAAATGGGATATTATGAATGAAAGGGTTGCAGGACAGCTAAGGAAGATAAATCAGCTTAAAACCGAACTGACACTTTGGCGCAAAATGTACATCGCCGAACTTGAGAAGGAATATGAAGCTGCTGACATTGAGCAGAAAGGCAAAATGCTGGCTGAAAAGCTCAAATCGGAATATTCTGCGGTAAAATTATGGGCTCTGGGAAAAGTGGAGCGGTTATGGAGCGGAGCCGTTGTTCCCACAGAAAAAGTCGGGCCTGTTTTGCTTGAGCTCATAAGTGATCAGGATTATGATGTCAGGCTCGAAACTGCACGATTGCTTAGCAAAATGAGTGAGATTAACCCGGCAAAACAACTCCTCAGTCAGCTCGAAAAAGAAACTTATGATCAGGTAAAGCTTGAGCTTTTCACTGCGCTTGGGGAGGCCGCATATTATGCTTTTTCTCCTGGCTCGAAAATCGAACTCGATTCAAAAATTCGTGACCAGACACTCCGATGGGCAACAGAATATGTAAATAAAGGGGACACAAGGCAGGTAAGAAGGGGAGCCGATGTAATTAGAAAGCTTCTTGAGCTCGATGGTATTCAGCAGGAAAGAGCCATCCAGATACTTGAGCTGCTGGCCCAGAGATATGAAAAACAGAAGCTTGGTAATTGCAAAGACAGCCTCTGTTCCGACCTTCTTGACGCTATGGCAAGGCTTTGCGGCGGGGGAGCCCATTGCGAACAGGCAAGACGCTTATATCACGATATATTTTTAGCTGAGCTTAATAATGAAAACATTGCTCTCAAAAGGGCAGCCGTGCTCGGTTTGATAAATTCTGACAAACACAGTGCTCTTATCATCTTCAAAGAACGAAAGCTTACAGATAGCACTGATAATGTAATAAGTGCCATGATTGTCGAAACTGCAGGAACAGTCGGCGATCAAACGGACCTCAACTGGCTCATAATGCGTCTCGAAAGCGTAGATAACTCAAATGGCTCAAATGTTTTTGAGGCTGTTAAGCAAATTTTGCTCCGTCAGGAAAGCAGTATCATATTAAAGTGGAGCAGTGAAATATCAAAAAGTAATGAAAGACGACTGGAGCTCTTAAAGGCTGCCGAAAGTAAGGCGGAAAAAAATAAAAATAAGGACATTCTTTTCCAGGCTCGAAAAAGAATTGCCCAGATATATCAGCAGCTCGGGGATTATTTAAATATGGGCAGGTATTACGGACTGCTCGCAGAAGGGCACGATGACCAGAACCTCAAAGCAGAATACAAATCGCAGCAGATCAGTGCTTTCATTAAAGGCGACCATTTTGAACAGGCCGTCAAGGTTGTAAGCCCGATTCTCGAAAATGAGGATATAAACAAAAATAACCCGGTTCTTGCGGTAATAGACGAATATCTGACCGGTAAAGGTGAAAATCAAGTGGCCTTTTTCAAACTGCTCAAGGCAATTAAACAAGACAGCGAAA
>CAZAYB010000128.1:0-8591 GCA_964489215.1 uncultured Pirellulales bacterium | reverse complement strand
ATACCCCCAAGGGGACTCGAACCCCTGTTACCGGGATGAGAACCCGGCGTCCTAGGCCGCTAGACGATGGGGGCAATCTTTTCGGCTTTAATAACTTAGGGGTATTTTATAACCCTCATTTTGTAATTAAGCCTTTTAATAGCGGCGGGTGGACTCGAACCACCGACCTTAGGCTTATGAATCCCACGCTCTAACCAGCTGAGCTACGCCGCCGGATTACCTTAATTTGGTTACTATATCAGTATGATATGCAGGCTGTCAACCCTTTTTTAGGGGTTAAAAATGGGTATTTGGAAAAAAATACGAGTTTTGGGGTTATTTGGGATATTCAAAGGTTTCATTAATTAAGCCGGGTACATCGGACAATTCCCGGCCAGCAGCTATAATTATACCGTCAGGGTCGATGAGGTAATAACCTGTGTAAGGTATTCGCGAAGATGTCCATTGGCGTGCCTGCTGATGTGTTATCATCACCTGTTCAGTATTAATGTCGTATTGGTCCAAATATTTGTTCAGGAGCTTTTTACTGATACCCCAGGCTGGAGTTACGTGCAAGCCGGCACATTCAACGCTGTATTTTTGGCAAGTTTCTGCAATTTGTTTAAGAGTTTGATGGATATTACCACCATCATCGTCGTAGCGCAGGAGCCAAAGGTAAAGCAGGATATATTTTCCCCGTCGGCTTTTAAGGCTGAATGTTTTTCCAGATAAAGTTTTTTCGTTTAATGCAGGTGCCTGGTCACCGGTTTTCAATACATCAGTTTTGGGGTCTATCAGCTGACAGTTTCCGAGGTCGAGGATTTCATCATTTTCTGATGTATATTCCGGTACTGTCAGGTCGAAGTTTAGTTTTGCAATGATATTTCGGTAATCTCTGTGCCCCCTTACTTCCCTTGCGTAAACCTTTACATCAAAGAGATACTCGCCTGGCGGAATGTCATCGATGTGGAAAGAGCCGTCGTGTTCTATTGGTACTGAGAAATGTTTTCTTTCTTTATTTGTATCCCGGCGGTAGTTTTTGTTGATTTTTTCTATAAATTGTTTACCTTCCGGGCTCTGGTTCCACTCTTTATACCATTGCATTACCTGTTCAAATGTCATGGAATCATAATCTTCAGGCAGGGGCCATTGAGTTTGGGAATAATCTGATACAGTTAAATCAACTTTTGTGGATATTGAGGCATCAGCCATTGTCCAGTCTAAGTCATCGAAGCCAGCGGGCGATAGTAACCGGCCCTCTATTGCGATACCGTTACCGCCAATTACAACTTCGGCGGTTCGTCCCGGCAGGACTTTTATATTTTTTGATAACAGGGGGATATGCTTGCGCAAGGTGCCCATGTCAATTATTTTTATTCTGCTGATTTTTGCGGGCCCAGGTATTATTCGGTTCAGTATAAATTCACCATTTTGATCGGTAACGGTCTCATAGAAAGCATGAAAACGAGGTTTATCGGGCAGGTGTGTCCATTGAAGGTCAGGGTAGAGTTTAATATTTTCGTTAATTCCTGGTTTATTTCCCACGTATAGAGTGCCCTTAACTTTGCCCCATTTTTCAAGGACGATAACAGGGTCCTGTTCAAAGTGGTCTTCCTGGATCCATGCAAATCCCTTTTCGTGAAGGGCAACTATCAAGCAGTTCCGGGACGGTAAGTTTAATGTGAATATTCCCTTTTGATTTGTTTGAAAGTTTGAAGTACCAGCACTGTGTCTTACATAGCCGTTTTGTATCTGAAGTGAGGCTGATGAAGTTGGAAGGTATACTTTTGCATTTTTGGCGGGTGTGGAGCCGTCAGGCAGAAGGACCAAAGCTTCAAATTGAAAAGAACCTTTTTCCAGCTGAAAATCAAATTTAACGTTACCTTCGTAACTATCGAAAATATCTGATTGGTCAGTTAGGAAGCCTTTAGCTTCTATTTTAAGTGCATGACCGGGATATGGATAAGAAAATGTTATTGAATAAGAACCATCTTTGAAATCCATTACATTTCCATAGCCATGCTGCCAATATATATTGTCATTGTTATTCCATTTGATTCCTTTTGTAATTGTAAAATTCTTTATGGGCTTTTTAGTTTCGGCATCGGTAACGGTTCCGCTTATATTCAGCTGGGGGTACATTACAACTTCGTAAATATCCTGTGAAGGGGACATTGGAACTTCTCTTTCGGACATGTACCCCTGCTTGTAGAAGTCCATCAGTACTTCATCAGGAGGTGCCTGATCCCATATAAACTCTCCGTTTTTGTCGGTTATGCCGCGGTGGTTTATAGTTCTGAAACCTTGCCATTCGTCTGGGTTGAAATGAACGCCTGGTATTGGTTTTCCATCAGTGTCTATTACCCTGCCTTTAATGGTATAGCCTGGTTCAAGATAGAAGTCTATATTGCAGTTATCCGGAGCTGCGTGGAATTGAGCTATCTGCGGCGCAAATCCTTTTGCCTGGACTGTTAATATCACCAGGCGGGACTGGGAGTTTTTAAATATAAATTTCCCATCTTTGTCAGTTGCAGTTTTTGGTTCCTGGGAATATCTGCTATCGCCAGTGAGCAGTGAGGCTTTGGGGATTGGGTCGCCGTTTTGGTCATAGACATATCCGGTTACATCAAAACCTTTTTTCATATAGAAAACTGCAGTCATATCGTAAAGTTTTTCGAAACCAGGTAAACTGCCCTGCCATCTGTATGTTGGGTCATCGGCGTAATCAGGGTGTGTGAATTTAATAGCGAGGTTGTATTGAGCGGGGTCTTGCGGCAAGATATCACAGACCCATTTACCCTTAGAGTCAGTTTTTACGGGGTGATCATCTATGCGGATATTTAACTGACCTGGTTTTTGATCTGCATTAGCTCTTAGGTAAACAGTTGCTCCTTCGATAGGCTCATGTGCTTCATTTAGAACGGTGCCACCTATTTTGGTTCCTTTTTTCAGCTTGACATTGAAATGCTGAGGGATAGTATCTCCCATATTTTTTCGCCATGAAATCTGCATCGGCACATAAGAGGGCTTACTGAATGTCAGGCTCATATAGTTTATTTTATTTTCGCCAAGGTCAATGTAAGCAATGCCTTTTTGATCGGTATTGTACTGGCTTTTTTTGTTATCTATGTTAGTTTTTATGAGTACATCGGGTAGGGGCAGATTGGTTTGTTCTTGTGTAATTGACAGTTTCATTGCATTTTCAGGTATAGTAATTTCCTGCTTTGAGGGATTGTTTGGTTCGGTGGGTATTCGGGGGGCGAGAGACTGTATATTTTCGGGGATGTTAGGTTCGTCGGGGTTAGGGTTTTGGCCTATACGGTTTTGTATTGTTTCAGCGGCTTTTGTGAATATTTTTTGAGCTGAAGGTATGTCAGTATTTTTTGCGGCAAGGTTTAGTGCGTTTAGAGCAGATTCGTTGCCAATAAGAGAAAGATAATGTGCGGCGAGGAGTTTTTGAGGGCTTGAGCCTGTTTTGAGTATATCTATCAGGCCGGGGAGGTCTTTTGCGATGTAGAGATTTTTTACAATGTCAAGGTCTGGTCCTGTTTCGGTATCCGGTGATACAGAACCGGTGTTTTGGTGGTCGTCTGCGAAGGTGTCCCGGTCGGTAAGATCTTTGCCTGATGTATTTATGAATATAATTGCTGTCAGGGCGAGAGATATGATAACAGCAGCGGCGAGGGCAGCAGTTTTTATATTTATGAATCTTGTAAGTTTTTCCGGGATTATGGTTTGTGATTTTTTTGAATCAAAAGAATTCTGAATCTGTTTCCAGAGTTTTTGCCTGTGAGAGTGACGGGGCTGGTCGTCAATTTCAATCTTTGAAATGTATTCTTTAAATTGCTTTTCATTTGAGAACATATTAAATCTCCAGTGAGCAGCCCTGCATTAATTTTCTTAGTTTTTTCAGCGCCCTGTGACATCTTATTCTGAGGGCTGCTGGACGTTTTTTCAATATCTGTGCTATCTGCGCATAATCCAGAGACTCGAAAAATCTAAGAGTAAGCAGTGTCTGGTCGGAAGTTTTGAGCTTAGATATTGCCTGGTAAAGTTTTGCCCATTCTGAATTTGAGTTGTCATTATTGTGATCATTATTTTTTGGTTGCTGGGTTATTTTGAAAACTTCCTGCAAAATTTTCTCACGTCTCTTTTTTTTTCGAAGATATTCGTTTGCCTGATTTGAGGCTATTTTATAAAGCCAGTTTTTCAATTGCTGATCCGTTTGTCCATTGAAAGTATGCATATTTTTTGTAACTGACAGAAATACGGAGGCGGTTACGTCTTCTGCAGCAGTTCTACAGAAAAGCCTTTTGCAGCAATATCTGTAGATGCAGAGGTAGTTTTCATTGTATATTGTTTCAATGCTGGAGAGCTTCTGTAGTCTGTTATATTTTTTTAAGTTATTATCAGTCATCAATATTCTAAAAAACGGCCGATTTTCAACATTTTCTGAATAGCTATGTAAGGGTTTTGAGTTCAGGGCACGAGTAAAATTTTATTTAGCCTGACAAGTGAACCGTTTTACCCTTTAAAGCTTTCATATATTAAAATGCGCGGAGATGATATATGTTACAAAAAAACGGGGAAAAGTAGATTTTTTTGTGAAAATAAATAAAGGACAGGTTGAATATTAAAAGACAACCTGCCCGGATAATCTAACTAAGCTTTTTATTCCTGCACAGCTGGTATGGAGAAGTAGAATTTACTTCCCTTTCCGGGTTCGGAATCGAGCCCAGTTCTTCCTTTGTGGCGGTCGATGATCCTTCTGACAATTGCCAGTCCCAGTCCTGAGCCTGGTGCGATGTCTTCGTGAATTCTGGCGAACATGGCAAATGCTTTGTCATGTTCGTTGGCAGGTATTCCAAGTCCATCATCTGCAACGCAATAAATTACTTCGTCATCTGCGTGCCAGCCGCTTATTAGTATTGCTCCGGGAGTATCAGGCTTGCGGTATTTAATTGCGTTGTCAATAAGCTGTTCGAAAATTTGCTGTAATCCGCGGGGGTCTGCGACGCATTTGGGCAGAGCTTCAAGTTCGACGGTCAGCATTCTTTCTTCGAGTATTTCCCTTTTATTTTCGAGTATCTGCTCTGTGAGGTGAGTTACATCTACGGTTTTTTTTGCGACTTTAGTGCTTTCGACCCTTTCGACCTTTAACAGTCCATCGAGAGCAAGGTTCATTTGTGATACACATGCGCGCATGTTATCGAAAAGCTCTACTGCTTCAATCATGCCGGCGTTTGCGAGTTTTTCAACAAGTTCGTTATCCGGTGATGTTTCCTTAAGCACGTGTGCGACCCGAGTAAAGAGATCGTCCAGCTGACTGCTGCATTTATTTACGCCTACGACCGGCGGACGGAGAGTTTTTGCTGCTATTGAAGTTACTCTCTCAAGCTCACTGTTTCTTACGCCAAGGGCAGATTCCATTTCTGCGATTTTCTTTTCAGATCTTTTTTGCTGCTCGTTAAGTGCTTCGGTGAGTTTCTGGAAAGACTGTTTTGTGTTTTTAAGTTCAGCGGTGAGGTTATCAATCTGCTGAGTTTGAGACTGGACCTGGTGAGTAAGTTCGTCTCTCTGTTCGGTAAGCTGTTTTTGTGTCTGCTTTGCCTGGAGAGTTTCTCTTTGCAGTCTTGCGTTTAGTCTTTCTATCTCATCTGTCTGGTGTGTTACAAGATTTCTGAAATGATCTCTCTGACTTTCCAGTTCGTTCTGTATTCGTGTGCTTTCCTGTGTTTTTGCTGCAAGTCTTTCGTTTGCGTTTATAAGTTCAGAATTGAGGCTGTCGATCTGGTCATTCAGGTTGTCCTTTTGTGAGAGCAGCTGTTTTTTGGTTTTTTCGCTTTGCTGTCTGGTGTCAGCGAGCTGTTTTTCGACGTTTTTAAGTTCAGTATTTACGCCTTTGAGCAGGTTGTCGAGATGGTCCCTTTGTTCAGTGATTTCATCGACCTGCTTTTTGTGATTGTGGATGCTGACCTCGATTTGCTTGTTTGCTTTTGCGAGTTCGCGGGCGGTGTCCTGTTTTTCGTTTCTGATTCTGTCAATTTGTGTCCTGAGCTGATGGGCGGTGTCCTCAAGTTCCGTTTTTGATTCGGCAAGTTTTTTCCTTACCGCTTCGAGCTGTGCATTTTTTTCCTCTAACTGTTCTCGCAGTTCATCAATTTTGCTCTGCATCTTATTTTGCAGTTGATCCTTCTGCTGAGATTTTTCATCCAGGAGGGATCTTACCTGAGTAAGCTCATTGTCCCTTTCATTTACCAGTGATTCGTAATATTGCTGCTGGTTTGAGAGGTCCTTTTTTAAGCGGTCAGATTCCACGCAGTTTTCAGAGGCCTTTTGTTTTTCCCTGGCAAGTTCAATTCCCTGATTCTTAGAGAGTGCTCTGAAGTATTCAAGCTGTTTTCTCAGTGACTGTTCGGTTCTGGAGTATTCCTGAGCGGCCTTGTCGGACTTCTGGCTTAACTGCTCAATTTGGTGTTTTAGTAATTCAATTTCTTCGAGCAGATTTTCCTTTTCGACAATGAGCTGTTCTTTTCCCTGCTGGTGGTCGTCAATTCTCTGCTGCAGGTTTTGTTTTACCTTTTCGAGTTTTTCAGTGCGTTGCTTTTCAATGTCAACGATTTGTTTTTTGTGAATTTCGATCTCATCCTGAGCCTCTCGAAGTTCGGTCATATCTACAATTGCGCACAGGCAGCAAGGGTCCGCATCGGCCTTTTCCTTTATAACTCTGGCCTCGAGTCTTGCGGGGAACATGGAATTATTATTTGAGCAGAGCATAATCTCGACCGGTTCGATCATTCCGTTGAAAGCTTTAACGAAATAGGAGATGAGTTTTTCTCTGCTTCTTGACCCGACGTAGTCAGAAAGGCTTTCGCCGAGCATATCGAGCCTATCCTTTCCGAGCATTTTTGCCCCTGCGGGGTTTACTTCTTTAATTACGAGGTCCTCGAATACTGTGAAGAAACCGAGGGGAGCACCGTTGAAAACTGTTTCGTAGTTTTGTTTCCAAAGCTGGGCCTCAGAGCGTGAGAACTCCAGGGCCTTGTCCATCTGATTATACTTTTGCTGTTCAATTTTGAGTTTTGCTGCCCTGTTTTTGATTTTTTTCAGCATTTTCTCCGCTTTTTGCTCGTCTTTGAGCACTTCCACGGCAGAGTTTTTATCATCTCGCACTTTAGGCGATAAGGATTTGAGCAGATTAGTCATTCATCTTCTCCCAACAGAATATCAATAATTTAGCACGTATTTTTATCGGTCAGAAGTTCGTGAAAACTTGAAAGTGGGCTTAATTTATCCATAAAACGTCCGATAACTGTTTTTTCAAATTTTTTTTCAGCATTTAATCAGGGACAGATTTCAAAAAACCGAAAAAATGAATATCAGGTATTTCATATTTTTGTATAATAGACCTTGCGAGTTTATTGAGTTTTTTTGTGGTTAAATTTTGTTATTGGAAGGCAGTTAATGAATATTAAACTGAGCTTTTTAGGAGCGGCACAAAATGTAACAGGTTCCCGGTTTCTTCTTGAGGCTATGGGCAAAAAGGTTCTTATCGATTGCGGTTTGTATCAGGAGAGACAGCTATTGGACCGAAACTGGGATCCTTTTCCTGTCAATCCTTCTCAAATAGATGCAATGCTTTTGACTCATGCACATTTAGATCATTGCGGTCTTATTCCTAAGCTTGTAAGGGAAGGTTTTAAAGGGCCTGTTCATTGTACAACGGCAACGGCGGAGATAACGAGGATAGTAATGCTTGATGCAGCGAGTCTTCAGGAGGAAGATGCCGCTTATAAGCGTAAGAGGCACAAACGTGCTAATTATACGCCTCCTCGGCCGGTGGAGCCTTTGTATACTGTTGAGGATGCTGAGAACAGTCTTAATATATTCGAGGTTACCGGCTATGACAAAGAGGTTAAGGTTGCAGAGGGGATAACCGCTTGCTTTCATGACGCGGGTCATATTTTGGGTTCTGCAATGATCAAGGTAGTTGTAAGTGACGGCAATAAGAGCAGGTCAATTATTTTTTCCGGAGATGTCGGCAGATGTGACCGGCCTATGCTTAACGATCCTTATAATTTCAGTGAGGCAGATTATGTCCTTATGGAATCGACTTACGGAGACCGGATTCATCAGGCTTATCCAGATATTAAAAGCGACCTTTCAGAAGTTGTTAACCAGACGAGAAATGCAGGCGGCAATATAATCGTGCCATCATTTGCGATAGAACGTGCTCAGGATGTCCTTTATTATCTAAACGAGCTTCTTATAGAGGATAAGATACCTGATATAATGGCTTTTCTTGACAGTCCAATGGCTATAGGTGTAACGGAAGTATTCAAGAAACATCCAGAGATGATGGATGCAGAAATGCGTGAGCATCTTAATAACGGTATGAGTCCTTTTGATTTTCCCGGTCTGACTATGACAAGGACGACCAAGCAGTCCAAGAGCATTAACCAGATAAACGGGACAGTTCTGATTATAGCAGGGTCGGGAATGTGCACAGGCGGGAGAGTCAAGCATCATCTTGTAAGCAATATTCACAAAGATGAAAGTACGATACTTTTTGTGGGTTATCAGGCGGTTGGCACGCTGGGCAGGCAGATAGT
>CAZAYB010000127.1:0-8649 GCA_964489215.1 uncultured Pirellulales bacterium | reverse complement strand
AATTTATTTTACCGGCCCTGCTTATCTCTTACTTAAAAATATCCTTTAGGCCCTGACGAATCCTCTCTCTCAATATTTCCTCACTGTCGACTTGCCCATTATCTTCAGCTTCACCCTGCTGGCTTTTACCGGCATCGGAACCTTTATCCTTGCCCCCAAGCACCTTTTTAAGCTGCTCCTCAAGCAATGCCCCTGCCTGAGACTGAATAACTGAAGCCATATCAAATTTTGGATCATCAACAGTACCCTCCAGCGGGACGGTAATTCGCCTGCTGCTGCTGCTTTGGCCGACATTAACCGTATCCCCTGCAAGCGTCCACGGCAACACCATCTTCATATCCATCCGCTTATCGAGCCATATCTTCCCGCCAAAATTTAAAGGATTATCACCAATATCCACCTGCATATCATCATAGCTTAAAACACCGTCACGAAGCATAAAATCCGTCGGATTAACAGTAACCTTACCGGGATTATTCAAGAACGAAAGCAGTCCTCTTGGCTGAAGCCTGACGTTCTGCATCGCAACATTCCCTGCCAAAACCATGTCGTTTTTACTGCCGCCCCTCAAAGGCAAAGCCATCTGATCGCAACTGAAATCGACATTGCCCGTAACACCAACCTGCTTGGAAAATATCGGATTAAGATAAACAAGAAGCTCACGAGTCATCTCATCGGTAAGCTTGACATTCTCAATAATCTGCATAGGCTCTGAAAGCCTTAAAAAGGATGGCTCTTTGGCAAAATCCGCACTGCCGCCGAATCTGAGCTTACCCTCATTAACAGTCGTCTCAAAAGGCTTAATATCCATCTTCCCTTTATCGAAAGACACCTTGGTCTCAACCGCCGAAAATTTCAGCCCCATCATCTCCGCACTGTCAAAACCAAGATCGGCTCCTCCTGAAAGGTTTGCCAGAAACGCCCCGGACTGCTCAGTTCCAGAAGGGAAAGTTGACTCAAAATTTATAGTTGTTCGACGCATACCGGACATCGAAAGCCCGCCAGGCAAAAAAGCTCCCGCCATCGCAGTTAATGCCGCCAGATCATACTCGGCGTCAAAACTGCCCTGAACATTTGTGTTCTCTCCGTCAGTTTTACGCGAAATATTACCCTTATTAATCTTGATAACACTCTGGCCTTGTGTACCAACAAGGGAAAACTCCCTGATATCGATTTCCTTAGTCTCAAGGTTCAACTTAACATCGCTTTCAAGAGTAACCTTTTCCTGCAGAAACGGTTCACCCTCGCCCTGAATTATCTTAAGATTGCTGATACTTGAATCTGTTGTCTTTATTCCCAAAACAGAACCATTTTTGATAAGGTTCGCCTTTGAAACAAGCGAACCGTCAATAGATGTATCGTTTTGGACGATATCGAATACATGCAAAAATTCCGTAACTTCTCCCAGGTCTATCCTGGCATCCGCCTCAACCTCACTTGACACCGATGCCCCTGCCATTGCAACCGAACCGTCTGTAATACCGAATCTGCCTATCCTCTCGGATTCTGCCTTTAACCTGGCGATCTCAATCAGCTTTTTAGAACTATCAATTGAAACATCAAAATCTACATCACCGCTTGTAACCGGGGTCTTTTTCTTGCCCTTAGTTGCAACTACCGATGCAAAGTTGGCCGACCCTTCAGCGGCAATAATTTCTTTACTGAAAGACATATTGCCTTTAGAACTGAACTTCCCCGACAATTCAGTATCATTTGCCCCTAAAAACTGACTGGCAAACTTCATAGTCTTACCGAGATCAGCAGAAGCCTCATAGCTGACCTGTTCTGCAGTACCTTTGGCATCAAACTGCATAAATGAACTGTCAACAGAAAGCGAATCTATGCGAACAACATCCCGTTCGGTATTTATGTCCGCTTTCAACACCAAAGGCTTATCAAGGCGAGCAGAAACATCGCCAATAACCTGACTGAAATCTTCCAGCCGGGCCTCACCATTAACACGCTTAACAACACCACCGTCAATAGTCGCTGTCATATCTGCATTAACAACACCTTTCATATCAACCTCCCTGCCCATCATCGCAAGCAAAGGCCTGACAGAAGAAAGCTTAAGGTTCTTGATATTAACATCGAACTGACCGCTCTTTATCTTCCACGACTTCTTACTGTCACTGGTAACATCACCCTGAACATCAACCGTTGAGCTGGTACCGCCCTGGGCAACTCCCATATTCAAAGCAAAAACAGACTTCTTACCAGCCCCATTAAGATCAATCTTCGACTCGATATTCTTAAACTCGACCTTCTGACCGATACCGCCTCTATCACCCATATTAATAGTAACATTACCTCCGCTTACCTCGAGATCAAGCCTGGAAAGGGCAATACCAGCTTTATCCTTACCTTCTGTCTTTTCGCCGACTCCGCCGACAGGAACAACCGGGACAACACCCTCACTAAGATTATAAACCACCTCCGGCTCACGAATTACCGTAGAATCCAAAGAAATTTTACCACCAATAAGTGATACATAACTGGGCCTGGTACTAACACTTGAAACCTTAACGTCGGTATTTTCGTCACTGTAACGTATATCAGAAACATCAATTCCGGAAAACCAGCCCATCTTAAGATCAGAAAAACCAAATTCACCGTCAATGGCACCGTTGATCTTGCTGGCTATCATCTTCTCACCGCTCTTGGAAGATATATAGAAAGGAACCACCGCCCACAACAAAAACAACCCCGCTAAAAGCAGTACCACTATTATCAGAAACCATTTTAACCGACGTCGTTTTTTTACTTTGCCCGACCCGGGCTCTTCATTTTGAGATTGCATGATATATCCCCATAAAATATAAGTTATACTATTGTCTCTTAAAAAATTCGCTTAACATCAATGACCGGCTTGAACCTTAGGGCGCAATTTTTAAAGGACTCCGGCATTAATAACTCTTAAATTGGCAAAAAAACAAATAAACACGCGCATTACTTATCGACAACAAAAAACCTGAAATGAAGAACATTTTAAATTAGAAATCGCTGTCTTGTTTTCTACTGCCCCGATTTTTCAAAAAATCTCAAATAATACAGCACCTGCAATCACCTCCCCCCGGGCATTTAATCTGACATTACCTCCTCAGATTTAGCATCGATATCCTTATCTATAATAGATGTATATTTCTTGGTCATTTCATCGATTTCCTTCTTGGCCCTGTCCCTGTCATCCTCAGTAATCTCCTTATTCTTCTCCGCTTCTTCAATGGCCTTATTGGCATCTCGACGAATATTACGTATAGTGACCTTGGCCTGTTCACCCATTTGCTTAACCTGGGTAACAAGCTTATTTCTACGCTCAGTACTCAATGGAGGTATCGAAAGACGGATAACCTTACCCTCTACCATAGGTGCAAGGCTAAGATCGCTGTTTTTGATCGCTTTTTCAATATCACTAAGACTGCCAGGGTCAAAAGGCTTGATAATTATAGAATCTGCCTGAGGTGCCGCCACCGTCGCAAGCTGCTGCAAAGGCGTAGGATTACCGTAATATTCAACCTTTATATGGTCAACAAGACCGGTACTGGCCCTGCCGGTGCGTACCCCCCTAAGCTCATTATGCAGAAACTCTATCGCTTTTTCCATCATCTTTTCATGTTCTGACAACATTTTTCTGGTAGGCATTTTTTCTCCCTTTATTTCTGCTAATCAATTATTCAACTGAACCCGATATCAAAGTCCCTACTGACTCACCCCGCAAAGCCCGATGAATATTTTCTCCGTCAAACATATTGACTACTATTATCGGTATATCATTTTCCATGCAAAGGCTTATGGCAGCAGGGTCGATAACCTTTAAATTTCGGCTAAGAACATCTCCGTAACTTAAACTCTCTATCATCCTGGCATCAGGATTACTGACAGGATCATCGGTATATACTCCATCAACCTTAGTTGCCTTGACAATAAGATCAGCATCCAGCTCAGCTGCACGAAGCGCCGCACATGTATCCGTCGAAAAGAAAGGATTACCAGTACCGCCTGCAAGTATGGCAACCCTGCCGTGAGATAAATGATTCAGGCACCTGCGCCTGATAAAGGGCTCACATATAGCCTTAACCTCAATAGCGCTTAATACGCGGGTAGGTTGACCTGTCTTCTCAAGCGTCTCCTGCAAAGCACAGGCATTGATAACCGTAGCAAGCATACCCATATAATCTGCGGTATTTCTGGGTATATGACTTTCTTTGGAGAAAGCTGCCCCACGAAGAAAATTACCCCCGCCCACTACTATCGAAACCTCCGCTCCAAGATTGCAAACCTCACGAACCATACCAGCAACCTTCTCCAAAGGATCTGCCTCGATACCAAATCCTCCTTTGCTGCAGAAACTCTCACCTGAAAGCTTTATCAATACTCGTTTATACTTAAGATCTTCCATTTTAGCTGTCCTTCATTAGATGCAGCACTTCTTAGAATCTACCTGAAAACTTACCTGCCATACAACAGCTATTATATTACCCATAAACAGGTTGTCTATCCAAATTTTGCTAAGCGCATAAAAAAAGGCCCGCAAAAACGAGCCTTTCAATTTCAATTATCCGCCTATCTCAAAACGAACAAAACGCTTGATTTTAGCCGTCCCGCCAGCTTTCTTGGCAGCCTCTTCAACGGCCTTACCAACCGTCTTACTGTCATCTTTTACAAATTTCTGGTCTACAAGACAGTTCTCACTGAAAAACTTGTTCATCTTACCGTCAACTATCTTGCCGATTATATTCTCGGGCTTACCTTTAACCTGCTCTGCCGCTATTGCCTTTTCCTTCTCAATTGTCTCAGAATCCACATTATCACGGTCAACCGCAACAGGATTCATCGCAGTAATATGCATACAGACCTCACTGGCTACCGACTCAACCGCTTTGGAAACATCAGCCGAGCTGGTCTGGATCTCGACCATCGCACCGCTTTTGTTGTTAAAGTGAATGTAAGTACCAATAAAACCTTCTCCGTCGACCTTAAACCTGCTAAAATCACCAAGCTCAGTCTTTTCACCGGTCTTACTGACAGTCTCGGTAATAAGTTCTGAAAAACTCTTACCGTCAACCTTAGTCTCGGCAAGCACCTCAGCACCCTCATCACTCTCACAGTTTTTCATATATTCAACTAACTTGTCAGCTGCAGCCATAAAATCGTCACTCTTGGCAACAAAATCCGTCTCACAGCAAAGTGTCGCCATAGCTGCGCACTTATTGTCATCACTTACTACACTGATTATCCTGCCTTCGCTTGTCTCTCTGCCGGCCCGCTTCTCAAGTGTAGCAAGACCTTTCTTACGCAAAAGATTAAGGGCCTCGTCAATGTCGCCGCCTGTCTCTGCCAAAGCCTTCTTGCAGTCCATCATACCCTGACCGCTCATCTTCCTAAGCTTCATTACCGTTGCCGCCGATATGTCTGCCATCTTATATACTCCTGTAATCCAACCCTGTATAGGGTATCATCACCATTATATTTAAATACGTTTATTTACTGGATAGTAAAATGCAATAAAGCATCAGGCCTTGTTAGCGGTGTCTGCCTGCTCAACCTCGCTTTGAGCTTCACCAGCTTCACCAACCTTGTCTGCCTGGCCGATATCGCTGTCTGATTCTTCCAAATCATCATTCTGCTCAACAGAACCGGCATCCATCTGACCGTCATCCTGCTGGTCATCTCCGCTGGCACTGGCCAAAACTCTACGCCTGCTTCTGCCTCTGCCCTTGCTCGATATGGTCGTACCGGCCGGCCTGACCATCGTCTTACCTTTAGAAACTGCCTCAGCAAGCTCATCAAGCAATATACTTATCGCCTTGAGTGAATCGTCATTGGCCGGTATCGCAATATCAACCATTTCAGGGTCAGAATCGGTATCAATAACTCCAACAGTCATAATACCAAGCTTATTTGCCTCACGAAGTGCGTTATACTCCTTACGGGTATCAACGACTACAACTACCCCCGGAAGCCGGTTCATCTTACGTATACCATCAAGGTTAGACTTGATCTTACGCATTTCTCGCTTGAGCCTGGCAGCCTGCTTCTTACTCTCTGCATCAAGCTGACCGCTGGACGCCATACCCTCAAGCTCCTCAAGCCGCTTCAAACGTGAGCGAATTGTCGCAAAATTGGTCAAAGTACCCCCAAGCCAACGCTCAGAAACATAGTGCATACCGCACTTTTCTGCAGCCTTTTCAGCAGCTTTTTGAGCCTGACGCTTGGTACCGACAAAAACAACGTCTTTTCCCGAAGAAACCACATCAGTGAGAAGCTTTTTGGATATTATCAAGCCCCTCAGTGTCTCCTTCACATCAATAATGTGGATCATACCGCGTTTACCGAAGATATAAGGCTCCATCTTCGGGTTCCAACGGTTGACCCCGTGTCCGAAATGTACGCCCGCCGATATCAGATCGCGGGCAAGTTCCTTAGCCACTCGTAAATGACCTCCACTTCAAAAATTAAATCTATTTAAAACCGATTTTCAGCACAAAAACCAGCTACGATACATTAACAACCATAAACAGGTTAAGCCTTTTAATTTACCTTTTTAAGGACGAACTGTCAAGAATTTTTGCTTTTTAAGCTTTTTTAATCCAAAAATAAAGCAAAAACACAAAAAAAACTTCAAAAACCTCTATATTTAAGCAGTTTTAACAAGAACTTCTGATATAATTAACACAAATCTGCTTCCAATCTGGAAGAGGATATTTTTTTCTGACCATACTGATTTCGGGCTATTATGTATGTATAGTTTGAAAAAAATTTTAGTCTTAACGTTTACGGCATTGGTCATACCCATTTGCCAGGCTGACCCGAAAACTAATTTCACTAAAAAAAGCGAAAAACCACACCATAATATCCAAAAAGTTCGCGAATACAGAAAGAAAAACAAACTTCCAATGCCGTCTTTATGGACCGGGAAAACTCCTAAACCTGAGCCGGTAAAATTTTTACCGAGCAAAAAAGAAAAACTCAAAATAAACACTCAAACAATCCAGCCGCCGTCAGACTATCTGCCCCCAGCAGAATACCCTGAGCGCCAACAGCCCTTACCACCGGATCAAAAAAATACAACCGACTCCTCAAACAGAATCGCTATTGTTATCCCGGAATCACTCTACGAGCAAACCCAAAACAGCATACAAACATTCGCCGCCGACCTGCAATTTGTAAACTGCCAGCCAATCATCATAACCACCGCTGGTATCGATGCACCACAGCTTAGACAAACCCTTATAGACCTCTATAATCAATCCGACTCTCTCGACGGAGCCGTACTCATTGGAGACCTCCCGTATATCAGATACGAAATGAACGAAGACTGGGGTTCAGGGTCATCTTATACAATATTCACATGCGATCTTTACTTCATGGACACAACCGGCTCATGGCACGACTGGTGTACATACAAGGACCAGGGTGTAATAGACACATGGGTTGACCCCGAAAAAAAACTCGAAATATGGGTCTCAAGAATAAAAACTGACAACCTTTCAAACATCGGTACCGAGGATCAGCTCATCAGAGATTATTTCAAAAGAAACAGACTGTTAAGGTTCAACATACTTAACTCAAACCACAGCGCAATGGTATACGACGATGACGACTGGGCATTCATGAGCTCAACAGACAGTTCATACCTGGAACCTATCTTTAGCTCACAAAACGTTACTGCGCTGGGAACCCCGGAACAAACAACTGCTAACGACTACAAATCAAATCAGATACCTGATAACTACCAGCTCATAATGCTCAGATCTCACGGAGCAACAAGTGAACACGGCTTCTACGAACAGGAGAGAAGCACCTACAAAAGAATCTTTAACAACGACTACATCTCACTGGACAATAATACTTGCTTCTACTCACTTTTTGTTTGCACCGCCAGCGACTTTACCATCCCAAACAATATGGCATCAACAATCGTCATGAATCCAAACGGAGCAGCTCTGCTGGCATGGGGATCAACAAAAACAGGAGGCATGTACGGCGAAAATATTTTCTACCAGCAGCTGCAAAACGGAAAATCATTCGGACAGGCCTTCATCTACTGGTTCAACAACACAGCAATTGACCCAAAATGGCACTATGGACAGGTACTAATAGGAGACGCGTCAATATCTGCAGTCGGCCCGTATTATTTCGACATAAATTCAGATAACAGCTTCATAGACCTGGCTGACATATCCATAATCGCAAATGAATTCAACAGATCAGATTGCAGCGACCAAAATAATTACTGCTCCTACGCAGACATCAACCACGACTCCTTTGTGGACTTAAATGACCTTAGCCTTCTCGCTGATAGATGGCTTCAGGAAGCGAAATAAACACCTTAAAAAAACAACCCTGTTTTCCTGCCCTGTGTTGTGTTTATACCCTGAACCAGCGACGTTCAAAAAGAACAAAAGGAATACCTGCTATACCAAGCAAAAACGCTGTGGAAGGCTCAGGAACCTCTGCAAGACGAAGAACAGTTACTGCCGCCATATCCATATCTGCATAACTGCCGCCCCAATCCATGTAATGAATCTCATTGTCCCACGTATCATGGATAAGGATATCCCCTGAAAGCTCATCATAGCCAACACCGACTATACTGTGGCCGAACAGCTGAACCATAACCGGTCGGCCGCTGTCAATCTCATACAT
>CAZAYB010000126.1:7180-8694 GCA_964489215.1 uncultured Pirellulales bacterium | reverse complement strand
CTTCGCTTTTGACAATCCGTTAATGAATTCGCTGTAACGAACACCCCTGCTTTTGCAGGCTGCGTTGACACGGGTTATCCACAATGAACGGAAATTGCCTTTCTTTTTCCTGCGGTCAGCGAATGCGTTTGCGTTTGCCCTGGTCGCCGCTTCCTTGGCAAGCCTGTATGTGCTGCCGGTTGCTCCGCGGTAACCCTTAACTGCTTTAAGTACCCGTTTATGACTTTTACGCCTTGCGGCACCTTTCCTTACTCTTGGCATGTCAGCTTTCCTTTCATTTTATAAAAGTGTCCCTTCCATCTCTCACTCGGCAGCTGAACCAGCCGGAAGATGGGAAATTATTTAATTAAGAAGACCTCAAAAGCTCCAGCGCTTTAACGCCCGGCTTACCTGTAATTGTCTTGGTCTTGCCGAGCCTGCGTTTTCGCTTGCTGCTCATTGTGCTCATAAGATGACCGGTGCCTGTGGGCTTATGACGAGCCTTGCCTTTAGCACTTACCTTTACCCTCTTTTTTACACCTTTGTGTGTTTTTTGTTTAGGCATTAAAACATCCTGTCTTTATCAATTGTAGAAATTATTTAACCTCTATATTTAGGAATAGCCACTAAATGTAGCCTTAAATAAAGCCTCAGTCAAGAAAAAAACAAAAAAAACTGAAAATCTTCATAAACGTTTCAATGCTTTTTTAAAAACAATTCCAGGTTTGCAGGCCAATATTATCCGTTATTTGACATAGGTGAAAGAACCATCGTCATCCGTTTACCAAGCATCTTCGCTGGACGGTCTATCTTCGAAACATCCCCGAGCTCTTCAAATATCTGTTCCATCATGTCGTAACCAATATCAACATGAGTCATTTCTCTGCCGCGGAACATCATGGTAAATTGTACCTTATTGCCCTTTTCAAGAAACTTACGGGCATGATTGACCTTGATCATCATGTCATGTTCCTCTATTTTAGGCCGTAAGCGCAATTCCTTAAGCACTGTCTGGTGCTGTTTTTTCTGGGAAAGCTTTTCTTTTCGTTTCTGCTGATACATCCATTTACCATAATCCATTATCCTGCAAACAGGAGGATCGCTGTTTGGGGCAACCTCTACGAGGTCCAGACCCGCCTGACGGGCGATACTTAAAGCCTGATCACGGTCAATTATACCAACCTGGTTGTTCTCATCGTCTATCACCCTCAATGGGCTTATACGAATCCCCTCATTTGTCCTTAATCCTTTTTTGCTAATAGTTTATCACCTGACCCTTTCTTAAAAAAACATCAAATTTATACTTGCTAAAACTCTGTATCAACAGATTTATCGGCAATTTTACCCTGTACTGCACCAATAAATTCATCCAAATCCATACTCTTGGTCTTTTCACTGCCTCTGAAACGAACATTTATATCACCAGACTCAGCCTCCTTAGGACCTACAACAGCCATGTAAGGAACTCGCTCGCCGTGCGTTTTAGCTATTTTCGCACCGATTTTCTCACTTGAATAGTCCACCTCACACCTGAC
>CAZAYB010000126.1:404-7080 GCA_964489215.1 uncultured Pirellulales bacterium | reverse complement strand
GGCATTGAAAAATCCAGCTGAATAGTACCAAGCTGCCAGGACCGCCTTAAACTGTCCTGAATATGAAAATCTATTTTTGGACCATAAAACGCTCCGTCACCTTCATTTATATCAAAATCAAGCTTTTTATGGTCCAAAGCTGACCTCAAGGCCGACGTAGCCATATCCCATATCTCATCTGAACCTATATGCTTTTCTGGTTTAGTCGAAAGCTCTATCCTGTAATCATCAAATCCAAAAGCACTGTATATCTCCATAATAAGGTCGATTACCCCGATTATTTCGCTCTCAACCTGCTCCGGCCTGCAGAAAATATGAGCGTCATCCTGGGTAAACTGCCTGACCCTGACAAGCCCGTGCATCTGGCCGCTCGCCTCATAGCGGTGAACCAGACCAAGCTCTGCCACACGCATCGGAAATTCCCTGTAAGAATGCTTGCCGGAATTATAAACCAAAAGCCCCCCCGGACAGTTCATAGGCTTAACCGCGTATGTAACCTCATCGACAGTGGTAAAATACATATTTTCCTTATAATTGTCCCAGTGACCGCTTTTGTGCCATAAACTCTCATTCAGCAGTATCGGGGTCTTTATCTCCTTATACTTGTATTGCCTGTGAACCATCCGCCAATAATCGATTATCTCGTTCCAGACAACCATACCGTTAGGATGTAAAAATGCGAAACCAGGACCTTCATCATGAAAACTGAAAAGGTCAAGCTGCCTGCCAAGAGCCCTGTGATCACGTTTTTTAGCCTCTTCAAGCCGTTCAAGATATCCCTTAAGCTCTTTTTTATTCCGCCAGCAGGTACCGTAAACACGCTGAAGCATCTTTTCGCTCGAATCTCCATGCCAGTAAGCCCCCGCCACACTCATTACCTTAAATGCCCTGGAGTCAATCTTTCCCGTAGAAGGAATATGCGGCCCCCTGCAAAGATCCTCAAAGCCATCCTCCCCGTGAGAATAAAAAGTTATAATCTCCCCCTCAGCACGCTCAATATTGTCGGTCTTATACTTATCACCTTTAACCTTCGCCAATGCATCTTCCCTGCTGTACTCTTTCCTTATAAATGGCTTATCTGACTTGATTATCTCACGCATACCAGACTCTATACCGGCGAAATCCTCCGGGGTTATCGCTCTGTCAAGGTCAATATCATAATAAAAACCGTCATCTACAGTAGGACCGTAAACAAGCTTTGTGTCTGGCCATAATCTGCAAATTGCCTCTGCCATAATATGAGCACAGCTGTGACGAAGAACCTCAAGAGCCTGCTCATCTCTGCCGGTTATTATACGAAGTTCGACATCCCCATTGATTTCTTTTGAAAGGTCACACTCTTGACCGTCAACAATACCCGAAAGTGCCGCTTTGGCAAGCCCAGGGCCTATCATTTCCGCAAATTTCGATATCCTCGTACCGTCAGCAGCCTCTAATACACTGCCGTCGGGAAGTTTAACTTTTGCCATAGAAAAAATTTATCCTAAACGAATTAAAAAACACTTCCTGATGTTCTAAATATCTTAACAAATATAATGCTAAGAGTATATTTTACAACCCTCGATTTGTCAAGAACAGCTTTAAAGCTGCTTTCAACATTATTACTGACTTTCGTAAAATATTCAGCTGCAAATCCCTTTTTAACCCCCAGCTGTCCTTTGAACTGCCTGTTTTACATCGCTTTTTTAATTTTCCAGCCGATTTTAACCTTAATTTTCTTGCAAATATCTGCTCTGAGCGGTAAAGTATCCGGATATCAGCTGCATTATAAAGCTCTTTTAATATTAAGAGCTGATATAATAATTGCATAAGAAAAATATCGGCGGCGTAGCCAAGCGGCCTAAGGCGACGGTTTGCAAAAACTTCAAAAAAACTTTGTTTTTGCGTAAATATCACACATTTCAGCATTTATAAATTAACAAATATCGCATCTAATGGTAGATATCACATCTATTGGTTGTAGTCGGGTTGTAGTTTATTTAAAAGAAATACCCCCCCTTTGGAAAGGCAATAACCAGCGGAAATTTGCGCATTTTCGTACTCTTGTCGCACTTGGGACATTTGGTATCTACGGCCTCAACTATTTTAAGCAATAAAACACAATGGTTTATGGCTTTGCTCTTAGTAAGTATGTGAAATTTTCATTGCCCACCTTTGATTCTAGCTGCCTCATAATACGTTCAACGTTGTCATCAGGGCCGGAGATAAAAAAGGGCTCGCCATCTTTACCAAATTCAAAATCCTCACAAAGTTCGATATCTGCCTCACTATCCAAAATATATCGAGACAGCTTGAAATCTTTGTGCGGCTTGAAGCCAAATTTTTCGGCGTATGCGATACCGCCGTAAACAACATGGTGTGCCAGCGGTATTGGGCATTGCACGGGTTTTTCTTCTGGATAGATCTTGTCGAGTAAATCGGCTTTGTAGCTTGATATGGCAAAATCCGCATTACAAAATGTGTTTTTGAGCCCCAAACAGAAGACATCTACCAGGAAAACCCCAAAAACAAGATTGTTGTCTGGCTGCTGTCGCGACACCAAAACAGTAGCTAACCCTCCATCTTTCCATGATGGGTTTATCAGACATTCATAAAATGGAAAATTTCTGGCCATGCGAATCTTCTTGTTTGGGCTGATCAACTCAAAAGGAATTGACCCTGCCTGTTTTTTCTTTCGCAACTTATCTTTTCGACGTTTCTTCATCAGTTTTTTTTGATGTCTTGCATTATTTCGGGCCATGATTACATACCTTTCTGTTTATAACCGGTGTATTACCACGTTTCATCGGTATCCACACCTTTAAGGAGCAAGCCAGCTACTTTGCGGGATTCAGGGACTAATAAAGCTCCTGCAGTAATGTTCGCTTTATAATGTTTATTAGTTATTATTGTCGATGTAGCAATCATTCAATCTTCAGCGCCCGTGTGGTACAAAAATATATAGCGACTTGAATTATACCTACAGAATAGCATTTAAAAGCTTAAAAATCAAGAGGTTATAACACAGTTCCTCAAAATGATATACACAGACTCAAGCGGCAGCCAAGAAATGCTTAAATGCCACCCATTGTCGTCTTAAGAAGTCGGCTTTTGTGCATTATAGACATTGCTGTCATTAATAGCTCGCTCGAATCCCCGAGGGATAAGTGCGGACAAGATTCAAGATTAGCAAGAGCAAAGTCCGCGCGAGCCTCAAATTGAAATCAAGCCCAAATCCCGCCCGAGCCTTATGACATAGAGAGAGCAACCGCCTTCCAGATTTATAGTGCGGTCAAAAGTATAGTGCGGACAAGATCGCCTGTATAAACCTCCAGCGATCTTGGAATTTCAGAGTGTTGATTTTGGCATCAGAACCGCCCTACCTCTAAGATTTTACCAAAATGAAAACCGATGATTATCAGAAAATACAACCGTAAAAATGTAACTCCAAAGTGTAGCCCTATTTTCGGGCATAATCCGATTTTCCTGAAAGTCCCCTTCTCTGGGCTTCTTTCCGGAGGGCATGCTGCTCCTTGCTGATTCGGATCGCAAAGTCCCTCAGTTGGGTACCAAAGACCTTCTCGATCAACAGAATCGTCAGAAACGCCTCCACATATACCTGATTAAAGAGCCGCTGGAATCGCCAGCGAACGCCCTGCCGCGTAATTTTGAATGTTTTATGAATCTTTTCGCCATAGGTTCCCTTCAGCACCATGTAACTCGGTTCATCAGGCTTCAACTCGACCCACAGATCTTTCGAGTCCATCAGTTCCTTCAGATTCTCCAAAAATTCCTTGTCTTTCTCGGTCAATTTCATGCCGCATCACCTTAATCTGCTGCCCTTCCTGAATCACATCTAAAATTCCCGTATGTGCCAGGAAAATCACTGCGATAAACCGCCAGATCAGATCTTTCCGTAAATTTTCAGACAGAGCCGGTATATCTGTCAAATTTACAGGATAGTCTTTCAGATGATCTCTGACATGCTGCTCATACCGCTTCAGGTCAAATCCGGATTTGACGTCAATCTCCAGGTTTTCCGGGACATTCGTTAATTGATTCAGTGCCTCTATCAAATCAGGCACTGAATTCAAGTCCAACAAATCCAGTTCCAATGTATCGGATCGGCTCTCTGCAAGCATCTTGCGAACTTCTTCCCGTTTCTGCTCTCTGCGTTTTCGCGATTCAGCCATTTTATGTTTGAAATACTCAGGATTAAAGACCAATCCATCAAACAGAAACCTTGACTGGATTTCAGTCATACAATGCTGGCAATGGTATCTTCGGATCAATAGAATAGGTTTTCCATTACACTCCGGGCAATGCTGAAATTCAATCGTTGGATCAAATTCATAGTGGCATGATTTGCATCTGCACTTTCCCTCCCCGGCCATGATCAAAGAATCTTTGCATTTTGGGCAATCATACCCCATCAGCATGACACTGTAGTAAAATCCTCTGGCCTTTTGAAAAAAGACTTCTACGGTTTGTGCCATCTCATAGGCAAGTGCAATAATATTCATGAATCCGATTCTAAATCCTGCTTTTGATGCCGTGGAGTGAATTTTCGCTTACAGTCATTGCAGAACCGTATCCTGCGGACGCCAAGCTGCTTGGTAATTCGTTTTCCCTTTCTGACATTGTTTATTGATTTACAGTTCGGGCACTGGTAGGGCATTCCGCGAGCCATTATTATCACCTCAAGGGACATAGAGGGGACGATTGTATATAAATGTTACTGTTGACGCATAATACTCTGGGGTATGAATCATGTCACTGAACGCATAAACCGCACACCCAGTATTAACTGACCTGCCAGTATAAACTCAGGGTAGAGTATATGCGGAGTTTACACGCTCACCTATATTATATATTTATTGAGATATCCATTTATTTATTTTCAATATTGAAGGGATTAATATCACACAATAATTTTCACTGAATAGTAGTGACAGAATTTTGCAACAACATCATTAATTTCAATTTTTTTAACGTGTTAACTCCGCATACTCTATAGAAATTGATTGAGCTAAATTACTTACGCATTAACTCCAAAAACTTTATTAACTGAACCGTGCTTTGCAGATCGGCTCTAATATCGACTCTGAAAAAGTCAGAACTACTCGGTTAGCATAGGTAATTCCAACCTTTGTTGAGATTAACGCTACAAGGCCCATGCTTTGAAGATAGCTTAGATGTGAGTAGTAATGGACATAACTAAATGGCTTTTCATTCTGCCTGGCTGAGATGGCAGAATACCGCTTATATATATCCCTGGCAAAATCAGAGTTGCTAGTAGCAACAGCATTCAATATCATTAGCACCGGAGCCGAAAGATTATTGATCATTTCAGTGATAATATCCTGCCTTGCATTCTCAAAACTAACCTCAATGCTGTCAGAAGGTTCCGTTATGGAATAAAACAACGTTTTGATGGCAACTCTTGCATCTGAATTAGTTCTTTTCGTGCTTAAGGCGGCAATTTCAGATAGATGAGGTTCATGCCAACTGTGAAGTCCCGCTTTTGCACGGTTCCACAAAATCTCCTGCAATTGACCGGCGTCATAATTTTTAAAATAGACTGGCATCGGCTGAAGTGAGCTACGTGTGGATGGATCAATCTCATTAAGAATCCTGTAATTATTAGACAGCATGATAACCATATAGGGGTTTTCACTGCGGGACAGAAAATACAATATGTCACGCCTTTTATCTTTAGGACTCATCAAATCTATTTCATCAAGAAGCACTACCGTTTTCCCGGGAAATTCTTTACAAAACCTGCCATAAAGCTCACTTAAACTGGCTCCCCTGGCTTCAATCCCCAAAAAATACGCGAATATCTTAAAACTGGTATTATGTTCCCTGCAGTTGACATATATGATATTAAGCTTGGTATGTTCGGCCATGACCTTTTGCAGGTATTTCAATGTCAGTGTCTTACCGCTGCCCTTGCTGCCGATAACGGCTTGGTGAGTTGCAATCCCACTCATTTCAAACCGAAGCATTTCTTTGATCAACCGTTTGGATTCTTCTCTCATGAACGGTTCATCGGGAATATAGTTAAAGTCAAAAACAGAGAAATCCTTGATCTTTTCTGAATTACTGATTAACAAATCTTTTTCTCCGCAGATAAAGGGCACCATGCTCATTTTCAGTATTAACTCCGCACACAGTATTAACTGAGGTGTTTATATATAATTCTTTCGCGCCTCCGAAAAGTAGCAACACCCTCAAAAATACAAACATATAAATACTTACTCTGCCATTATGTCCCGCATGAGGCTCACGAACCTTTATTATGACCTGAATCTGCACGATTGGCTGGAATCCTTACTGCCGGATTTTATTCTTGGCTTTGCGTTTTTTACCTCGATTGTCTATGCGGTCCTGGGCAAAAGGTTCGACCGGCAGCGTCCCGCAATTGTGATGTCGGCGGCGATGGGTTTTGCGCTCTCCATCGGGTTGGTCTGGTGGGAACAGGCCAATAATCTGTCCATTAAAAATCTGGGGCCAATCGCGATCGGTTTTGCGGTTATTGTTTTAGCGTTTGTGATGTACCAGTCTATCAGGCATATCGGCGGCTCCTGGGCAGGTGCAGGGATTACACTCGGAGCCTGTATCATTATCGCTCAGATCATTGGCATAGGCATCCCGATAGACCGGCAAGTCATCCAATCTATTACAACTGTTGCCT
>CAZAYB010000126.1:0-394 GCA_964489215.1 uncultured Pirellulales bacterium | reverse complement strand
TATGACGAGGTTGTTTCGTGATCGGCATTTGTCAGATAATTTGAGCAAAAAGCTCAAAAAGACCCGAAAAAAAGCGAAGTCCTTAGATGAACATCCAAAAGATGCCGGCAATGTCTTGAAGCAGCTAAAAAAAATGCTCCCTGCTGAAGGTTACCTTACAGAAAGGATGGCACAGCTAAGAGCAAAAGCACACAGAGTTAGAAATGGACACATTGCCCGGCTGGAGGAGACGCAGCAAATATATGCGAAATTACCCGTTTCAGTAAAGAAAAAAGCTGCTGCAGAGATGGCGGCAGGGTACAAAGAGCTTGCCGGAATTGACAATCGCCTGGAAAGGCTGGATAAAGCAGTGGCTCAGAACGAACTAACAATTAGACAACTTACGATGGACGCT
>CAZAYB010000125.1:0-8717 GCA_964489215.1 uncultured Pirellulales bacterium | reverse complement strand
ATAAAATCCTTCATCCAAGAGTCAGTCAAGGCACTCATAAATTAACTAGCCGACCTCAATGACCATCTATTCTCTGAAAAAGGTTACGAGCAATTCGCGATGGACCTGCTCAAAAGAATGACAAACCCATATTTGTCTGACACTATTCAGCGGGCCGGCCGAGACCCCGTAAGAAAACTTTCTCTTGATGACAGAATATTCGGAACCATCAACGTCGCGCTCCAGCAAAACGTTGAACCTGAAAACATGACACTCGGTGCGGCCGCTGGCCTGGACTTTTTGCTCAATTCAGACCAGAAAAATCAGCTGCCCCAAAACCTTAAAAAAAATACAGTAACCGAATTCAGCCCAGAACTTCTCACCCAACTGCTCAAATGGCTCTGGAAAGATTCTGGAGGCAAATTCGGACCGAAAATCATTGAATTAGTTGACCAGGCTGTTCCAAAAATAAAACAAATTAAAAGTTAAAAGAGTTACATGCCGTTTTCCCTTATAATAAACGCTGACGATTTCGGATTATGCCAGGGTGTAAACCAGGCCGTGCTAAAGGCCCACACCGACGGCATTTTCACCAGCGCAACAATAATGACAAACTTCCCCCACGCCCAGGATGCTGTTAAAATAGCAAAGGACCACCCAAAACTTGGAACTGGGCTGCACATAAACCTGCTCGAAGGTCCAGCTCTCACAAAAAACCCAGATTCTCCGCTAACTGACTCACAAAACAACTTCAAACTTACCCCTGCTTCGCTCGTGAAAACCGCCTTGCTGAACATAAAAGCAAAAAAAGCCATCGAAAACGAAATCACCGCTCAGCTCCAATGGCTCCTCGAAAAAGGCATCAAACCATCTCACATCGACTCACACAAGCACATACATACTTTCCCGTTAATTTACTCCATCGTAAATAAAATTGCCTCAAAATACCAAATAAATGCGATAAGGTACCCATACGAACCGGCAAGACTGCTAAACTCCAATATTTGGCCCAGTGTCACCCCTCAGGACAAAAAAAGAGCAAAAACCGTAAGTATTCTCGCAAGAATAAACAGAATCCAATCATCCACGTTCATCAAAAACCAGTTCTTAATAGGCCTGGCACACACCGGCAAAATAGACCGCACTTTCCTCTACACACTCGCTGACGAAAATTTCAACGGTATAACTGAGCTAATGACACATCCCGGATACGATACAGGTCTGGATATCGTAAAAACAAGGTTAATCGAAGAAAGACAAATCGAATTGAAAGCCCTGACAGATCCTGATATAATAAGAAAGTTCCAGCTCAAAAATATAAAACTCATAAATTACACGGATGTATAGTTATGGAAAAAAAGCCCAGTCTCGACTGTTCAATTGTCGTACCGCTCTACAACGAAGTTAAGGTCGTTGATGAACTTTACCAACGCCTGACTGACGTAATGAAAAAAACTGAACTTTCATACGAACTGGTCCTCGTTGACGATGGAAGCCAGGACCAGACCCCCGACAAACTCGTTGAAATCGCCGCAAACGACCCGCATGTCGTTTTCATAGAGCTAAGAAGAAACTTCGGACAAACACCAGCTCTTGCCGCTGGATTCGACAACGCCTCGGGTGAAATAATAATATCAATGGATGGAGACCTCCAGCACATGCCCGAGGAAATACCAAATTTCATCGAAAAAATTGAGCAGGGATATGACCTCGTATCCGGGTGGAGAAAAAAAAGAGTCGACAACCTGATACTGAGAAAAATACCATCAAGAGCCGCAAACTGGCTCGCTTCAAAAATCAGCGGGGTCGACATACACGATTTCGGAACGACTTTCAAAGCTTACCGAAGAGAAATAATAGAGGATCTCAGACTGTACGGCGAAATGCACAGATTCATACCCGCTCTGCTGTCTTCAAGCGGTGCTAAAATTATTGAAATTCCTATTAAAAACATCGAAAGACCTGTCGGAAAAAGCAACTACGGTATCGCAAGAACTTTCAAAGTCGCATTTGACCTCATAACCCTGCGTTTCATACTAAGCTACATCACAAGACCCCTGCATTTCTTCGGAAGAGCGGCATTCATAGCATTTGCAATTGCCGCAGCTTTCTCATTCTATATGACTTTCGATAAGCTGTACTTCAGCGTACCTGTTTTTGTCGCTCACGGACCGCTGGCTCTGATTACTGCGCTTCTTATTCTTATCTCTTTTGGATTCATATCTACCGGACTGCTCGGTGAAATGATAACAAGAACCTACTTCGAATCCTCAGACAAAAAAATCTATACCATCAGAAAAATTTTCAAACTTCAGGATCAGGAAAATTCTCAAAATGAGTAAAAAACAAAACGACATAAAAACATTTGCATTAGTTGTTCTGGTAACTCTCGGATGTGTATGGCTCGTAAAGCACTTCCACATAAAAAATTTCCACACCGTCCAGCCTGCTGTACTCTACACTTCAGGACAGCCGCGAGGAATGGACTACACCCGGCTGTTATACAAATACAATATCGCCACAATCATAAACTTAAGAGAAGCTGACGAACACCGTGAAGACCACTGGTACCACGAGGAAATTACATGGACACGCGAAAACGGTGTAAAATACGTCGAACTGTCATTCCCCAAAAGACCCGATTACTACCCTCCCGTAAACATACAAAGCAGGTTCCTCGAGCTGATAACTGAAGACGAAAACCTGCCGATACTAATACACGACTCTGCCGGCAAAAAAAGAGTCTCTATGCTCGCAGCCGTCTACCTTGCCAAGGTAAAAAAAATCTCAACTGAAAAGATATTCAAAATAGCAAAAAAAATAAAAGAATCCCTGAACGAACAGGACAAGCTCTTCATAAAGAATCTCAAAAAATAAACCGCACCTCTACTTGCCCCCCTTTGCAAAAAACAATGCATCCTGCATTCCGCGCTGCCTGTGCTCGGCCTCCTCGGCCGTATAAACCCTCTCAAATCTGCCGTCATCCTTAAGCTCATCTGCATACCTGCCTACCGCAAAAACTACCCACCCCTTACTGTAATATTCATAAAGCTCATCAACATCATAAACCATCGGGACAGGCTCGCCATAATAAAAAACAAACTCACCCGCCGCATGGCGAAATGCTGCAAGTTCACGGTCTCCAAAACGGCTCCTTACCTCTTCGGCAAATTGCTCCGAGTAATAATTCGTATCTGCAGGATTAGCCACAAGACTTATACCACCCGCTGCCAAAACCCCTATACCCGCAAAAATCAAAACTGCCGCAGTCGCCATTTTACTCCTGTAATATAAAATCCAGATCAGTACCGAAAAAACAATAACCCCTGCCCCCAGAACCGCAACACCAAAAAACTGATCACCCATCTCAATCTTACCGTAAACTATAGCTCCTGCACCCCCAGCTATCGCCAGAACACCATGAACACCGAAAAAATTCCTCGCAAATTTATTATCATAAGCCCTGCGTTCAAATAACATATCGTTCAAAATTATACCAATAAGTATCGCCATCCCGGGCATCGCAGGAAGAATATAATGCTGCCTCTTACCACCCATCAAACTCATTATACCGATCATACCAATAAACCATATCCAGCAATACCACATCGCACTGCGTCGGCTCGACCATATCTTATAAAACGGTGATAAAAGCCCCAAAAAAACAAAACCGCACCAGGGTGCCATCAATGTAAACATCACATAAAAATAATAATAAAAAGGCTTATCTCCCGAAGCATATTCACCTGTACCACGCTCTATAAACTCACGGTGCCAAAAATCCAGTGCCTCCGGCATATGCTTGATTATCAGCAAAGGCCAGGGCAGAAATATCAACAAAAAAAACAATGGCCCCGCAATCGGAAGCATCCTTGGTATCTTCTTTACATCACGAAATACCAAAAGATAAAGCAAAACAACTATCCCCGCCAATGGCAAAGGAGCAGGCCCCTTGGCAAGCATCGCAAAACCGAACCCCCCCCAGAATACCAGCATATAAAAAACCTGTTTACCCCTGTCATTGTCTTTAACCTGTACTGCAGTATAAAAACCAAGCATTGCAACCGCCATAAAAGCCGCAAGAGCCATCTCAGGTCGGCCGGTATGAGTATAACGGATAAATCCAAGACTCGTCGCCCACACACCTGCACTAAGTGCCCCAGTCCGGAAATCTAACCACAAACTCACAAACCACAAAATCGCCATCACCGACCCAACCCCCAGAACAATACTCGGCAAACGAACTGCAAACTCGTTCACATTGCCCCAGACAGCCCCAAATACTGCCGTCATCCAGTAATTAAGCGGTGTCTTCTGTAACCGAACCTCACCGTTAAACTTTGGAACAACCCAACCCTCAACGCTCCCGTCCTCCAGCATCTCCCGGGCTGTTACACCAACATAAGCCTCATGATTACCAAGCGACTTCTCCCACGTACCCCAGCTCGCCGTTATAGATGAAACTGCAAACAAGACCGCACATACCAAAAAACGGTGCTTCCTGTTTTCTCCTTTTTGCAATTCTGCGTCCATGCACTCAAGCCTTCATATGTTTAATTATCTCCGAAAGGTCATTGCTCACCTCGATCGGAGGATTCGAAAACGCCCCAAGACTGTCCTTATGATAATTTACCGTAACATTAGGGTCCTTAAGCGCGTGCCCCGTCAAAACACAAGCCACCCGCTCATCCCTGCCGACAGTACCGTCACTTAAAAGATGCCTCAAACCTGCGATGGTCGCAGCTGATGCAGGCTCACACCCAAGCCCGTAAAGACCAACCATCGCCTTGGCGTCACATATCTGCTCATCACTGACCGCCATAACCAAACCGTCACAAAAATCAATAGCCCGCAGACACTTCTTAAGATTAACCGGCCGGGATATCTCAATAGCAGACGCGCAGGTATGAGGCGAAAAATTCTTAGCTGTAAGACCATCATAATAAGCCTTAATCACAGAGTCGTCAACGTCTCCACCGTTCCATCTCAGCTTCTTATTGTTATAAAGATCAGTCAAAGTATCTGCGCCCGTGGCGTTTATTATCGCAAGCCTGGGTACCTTCTCTATCAAACCAAGCTCCTTAAGTTCCATAAACGCCTTGCCGAAGGCGCTGGAATTACCAAGATTACCACCCGGCACAATTATCCAGTCCGGAACATCCCAGCCCATCTGCTCTATTATCCGATACATAATCGTCTTTTGACCTTCCAGACGAAATGGGTTAAGTGAATTCACAAGATATATACCAAGCTCACTGCATACGCTTTGAACCTGCTTCATACAGTCATCAAAATCCCCCTGTATCTGAATCGTATGTCCCCCGTAATCCATCGCCTGGCTCAGCTTCCCGAAAGCTATACGCCCTGAACCTATAAAAACAGTGCACTTCAATCCGCAGCTGTGAGCATAAAGCGCCATCGAAGCTGAAGTATTGCCCGTAGAGGCACACGCACTCGCTTTAGCACCTGTCATAACCGCGTGACTAAACGCTGCCGTCATACCGTTATCCTTGAAGGAACCAGACGGATTCAAACCCTCATACTGAAGATAAAGTTTATCCTCAGGCATCGAAAGAGCTTTCGCCAGTCCGCAGTTCTGCTCCAGAATAGTCTGACCCTCACCTATACTTACCTTATATTTATCATCACAAAAATTCAGAAGCTCACGAAAACGCCACACTCCCGACAGATCCAGACGATTATGCCTGCTCGCCCAGCGATTGCCAAAATCACTAAGTTCCCCGGGAACCTCAACCTTGTCCCAGTTATAAACTATATCAAGAAGCTCACCGCACCGGGGACACTTAAAAAGAGTCTCCGAAGTCTCAAATTCGCTCCCGCAATTAGGATTTATACATTTCTGATAAGCGGTCTTTGTACTCATAAATGCTCCAAAACTTATGGATGACTCTGAAATCAATTTTCAGAGGTAACCTGATTACAAAAAAGATTCATCGGAGATTATAGCCGAAAAAAAATAATCTTCAAACTAAAAACAAAAAAGCAAACTGCAAGCCACTACCCTAATATGACTCCACAAGCCCTGTAAGCTCCCTTAGCTTTTCTATCTTCAAAACATCATCACCGGTCTTTTGATTCCTGTTGTTACCGTTCAATTTCAAAACTGGACGCATCCCCGCACTTAAAGCACCCTTGATATCTGTCTTCACGAGATCACCGACAAAAAAAGTATTACCTGGCTCAACTCCCATCTTTTCTGCTGTATACAAAAAAATCTGACGGTCAGGCTTGCGGTAACTAAACTGATAGGAATAAACCCTCACATCAAAATAATCCAGAATTCCAACCTCATCCAGATGCTTCTCCAAAGAACACTTGTTCACAAAAGTATTCGATAATATGCCCAGCTTGAGACCCTTCTCCTTCAATTCACTAAGAGTATTTGACAAACCCTCCTCAACCGTTGAAGCCGCTTTCAATGGCTCATACCATATATCGTTAAACTCCTCCCACTGCTCATCATTCAAATCATAACCTCGCTTTTGACCCTGCTTCCTGAAAGCACTGAGAGAATCAAAATCATTGCCGGTTATATTAGACCAGATCATACGAAGCTTAAAACCAACAAGCTTGCCCATAAGATAAAACTTAGGATTGCCCACTGGCTGACCGTGCTCCTTTAGCCACTTATAAGAATCAAGGCCGGCCTGCCGAAACAAACCAGCCTTGTCAATATCACCAAAATAAAGAAGCGTATCACCTATGTCAAAAATGATCCCTTCTGTACGCATCTGACTCTTACCTCAATGATGGAAGATCATCCCCAAAAGCCTCTTCAATCCAGCCGACCATCTCCTTGTCGCTTATAGATGATACACGGTCGGCAGAATACTCACCGTCGATCTTTTCCTTAACAAAAACCACACGCGGATCATGCTTGGGAATCTCAATGTCATAACGCTCCTCGATATAATGCTTAATACCTGCTGCCCCGGTCTTATCGGTAATAGCAACTCCCACCGGACGCCTGAAAAGCTTATTAGTATCAAATGCGTTATAAATCTCTTCGTTCTTCAAAAGACCGTCAGCGTGAATACCTGCACGCGTAACATTAAAATCCTTGCCGACTAATGGATAATTCGTCGGTATATCAAACCCAAGATCCTTAATAGCATAGTTCGTAAGCTCTGTGATTGCCTCATAATTTATCTTAGGATTAGTACCTTTAATCTGGGCATGTTCTACTATCAAAGACTCCAGCGGTGGATTACCTGTACGCTCGCCTACTCCGAATATCGCACAGTTAGCCGCACTGCACCCGTAAAGCCAAGCTGTACTCGCACATACCGCAACCTTATGAAAATCGTTATGACCGTGCCATTCCATCCATTCACTCGGAACACCGACCTGCCTCAGACCGTGAACCAGTTTCGGAACACTCCTCGGAAGAGAAACACCAGGATAAGTTAAACCAAAACCAAGCGTATCACAAAGACGTATCTTGACTGGCTTGCCGTATTCTTTCGAAAGCTTCATCAGTTCATGAGCAAATGGTGCCGCAAATCCCTCAAAATCTGCCCTTGTAACATCCTCAAAGTGACAGCGAGGAAGAACTCCGTTGTCAAGTGCAGACTTTACAACATTAAGATAAGCACTCATCGCCTGACTACGTGTCTTCTTGAGCTTCAGAAAAATATGATAATCACTGGCACTGGTCAATATGCCTGTCTCCTTAAGACCCATCTGGGTAACGAACTTAAAATCACTCGCTACCGCACGGATCCAACCCGTTATCTCAGGAAACTCATAACCTTTCTCCTTACAAAGCTCTACCGCCTTGCGGTCACGGTTAGAATAAAGGAAAAACTCGCACTGACGAATAAGACCTGTACCGTTATCAATCTCATGCATGAATTGATAAATCCGTGCGATCTGTTCCGGGGTATAAGGAGGACGAGACTGCTGACCGTCCCTGAAGGTTGTATCGGTTATCCAGATATCTTCTGGAATCTCATAGGGAACAAGCTGACCGTCGAAATCTACTTTTGGAAACTCTGTATAGGGAAAAGTTTCACGATATAAATTTGGCCGTTCAATATCTGCCAGGGTATATTCGTTTTCTGCCATAATCTTTCTCCATCAATTTAACAACATAACTTAAAATAGAATCGTTATGATTCATACTGTTTTTCAAAATCTTAATAATAGCCGAGGTGGGATTCGAACCCACACGTCCATTACGGACAGGGGATTTTAAATCCCCAGCGTCTGCCATTCCGCCACTCGGCCAATAGCAATCGGTTTTCTAAATGCCCGCTGAACATAGCTATTCTAACTGCAAAATTCTTTAAGTTACTGCAATAAAAGCAGTTACAGATAGGTGTCAGCCAGCCCTCTTCTGCTCGAACCCTATATTATAACCATTTGACAAACCTTTGCAAGATTTTTAATAACATCACTAAACGCTATTTTAAATATAAGCCGGCTTTTTATCCCAAAAACCAGCCTAAAAAAAACCTTTTAACACTTAAATCCCAAACCTTTCTTTACATAACCTTCTGCTTAAAAAACATTTACGTTCCCTTCGTTCATTTGAATCGGCCAATCGATAACTGAATCAGGGAACCTCTTACTTAATAATCCCAATATCCTGCAAAATTTACCGCTTTTCTGCTCTTGAAATAACTAAAACAACCATTATAATACCATGAAAATCGGCATGCTGATTAAGGAGGAAAAAATTAGCAAAACTGTTGCCCAAAACTCGCCCGAAATCG
>CAZAYB010000124.1:3268-8764 GCA_964489215.1 uncultured Pirellulales bacterium | reverse complement strand
AACGGACTGCGAATGAAGATAACCTCTCAAGGAATAACTCAGGTAACATTTATTCAGGCAGACTTTCTGGACCCCGAAAGGTACCCCCCGCCTGACCTCGGCATCAAACCGAAGAACATATATATACCCTCAGCCCCAAGCATGCTTTCCAATTTTATGCAGTCCCTTGACACCATACTAAGAAGGCTTGACAAAATCGATTATAAGAGAATATCAAATTCGCTCGACAACGCACTTATTAACATAAGCACTGCAATCAAAGACGCAAATATTAAACAGCTGAGAACCGAACTTGTCAATCTTATCAGTGGATTAAAGGATACAAATGAACGAATACAGACTTTGCTGGCAAAACCCAAAAACGCAAAAAGGGATGCCAGCATCGCTCAGGCAGTTATTAATTTTCAGCAAAGCCTTGAAAAACTCGATAACGTTATAGTATCGCAGCAGTCAGATGTTGCCAGGATTATCGCAAACATAAAGAACATTTCTGAAAACTTCAGACAATTAAGCGAATCACTCAAGAACGATCCATCACAGCTCTTGATGGGATCGCCGCCCTTAAAATCGGAGACTCTAAAATGACAAAATCAGCACTGACAAAAACAATATTAATCCTGACCTTTGCTCTTCTTTACGGTTGCGGCCCAAAGAGGGAAAGCTCTGTAATACGAAGGTATTCACTGCAAATTGAAAAACCAGACAAATCTACTGTCACATTTGACAAAACCTTAAACATAAGAACATTTGACATTGCAGAACAATTCGCATCAAACTCGCTTGTTTATCGGCTAAGCCCAATCGAATATGAAATTGACTATTACAAGGAATTTGTAACCTCTCCAGACACAATTATCACCCAGCAATTTCAAATCTACCTTGACAGCACAAACCTTTTTAACGCTGTTACCGCACCAGCTTCCTTAATCGACAGCGACTTCTACCTCGAAGGACAAATACGCAAACTTTACGCAGATGTCAGCGACAAAAAGAAACCCGCTGCAGTCATCGAAATAAAAATTTATATTCTAAAAAAGACAAAAAGTTCGGAAAAACTATGGTTTAGCAAAACATATTCTGCTTCAAAGGAATTGAAAGAAAGAACAACAGATCATCTTATCTCTGCTTACAATCAATGTCTGAAAATGATACTCTCGGAATTTACCGATAACCTTAAAAGTAAAATGCAGCAATAACGAAAGGGATTAACATGCAGTCTTTTTTATTAACTTTCACAATCTTTTTAATGCCTTTGACAGGCGGTGAAACCCTTCAGGAACTAGCATGGACACATCTGTCGCAATGGCAGAAACTCCAGGAAGGAATGACAATCCAGAACGTTACCGAAACTTTGGGACACCCCTTAAAAAAAGCAGAAGCACTGGGTTATATGTATTGGTTTTATCAAATGGCCCCTGCCGTAGAGATAACCGACCCAAAAGAGGTGCCGGATTATGGCTGGGTACGTTTCAAGTCCGTCGAGGAAAACGGGGTCAAAAAACTTGTTACCGAAAGCTGGTCCCTGCCTGACTGGCAGAAGCTTAAATCGGAAATACAATCCCAGCAGCAAACACAGTTTGAGATAACAGAAAGCCTGCCCAAAGAAAGAACCCAGCCTGCTGAGCTTAAAGAACCTGACCAATCTAAAATAGAGGATATTACAGAACAGAACACATCGGACACTGAGCATAGCAAAATAAAAAATCAGCCTGACGAAATCATACAGACAACAGAACAAACAACCCCGGAACAGCCTTTGCCTCTTGAGGAGCCAGCGGTTACCGCCAAAGAGCTGGCAACTGCTGAAAAAACAGAAAAAGCATTTCCGACCACCTACTTTATAGCCGCTCTTGCGGTTGTAATTGTAGTAATATTTCTTTTCTCAGCATTGAGGCCCAGGCGGAAAACTAAATAATCAATAAAAAGACGGTAGCTGCAATAAACGCCTATTGTGGGCATGTCAGTTATTATCTGCCGTACTTCCAGTTTATTTTCATATAAACCCAGTCGTTATTACTTTTGCCCGGCGAGATCGCAACCTCATTTTGACGACTCTTAAAAACCTTTATGTTCCACCCGCCCCTGCCATTTGAAACACGGGTATCCTCGGTCATATACTTAGCCAGACAATCAGGAGAAAGCTGACAGCTCTTACCGCAATCATCGCGGATAAGCTTTACCTGTTCATATTTCTCAATAGCTAAACCGGTTTTATAAGGTATATCCCATGAGTAAATATAATCCTGATCGGTGTATTTTTTGCTCTTGCGACGGAGAATCTTTGAAGGAGGCGTACGCCTTTTAATTGTTTTAGACCTACCGGGCGGCGGAGTAATTATCAACTGACGCTCAAGTTTGCTGTCATGATCCGGATCAAAATCCTCCGGCTCCGGCAAAGCATGTTGAACAGGCAGGGGAAGAGAATGAGAATTAACATTTTCCTCGATAACCGTATCAGAATCCTCAATATCCGCTTCCGGCAACTGATTACCCTCTGGGCCAAGATCGTCATTGACATCTGAATCTGCAAGACGCATCTGCCGGTCATCAGCAACAGATAAATCAGATTCCGAATCGCTCAATTCCATATATTGAGTACCATCACCACCAACATTGTCCTGATTTTGACCTGAAACCTCATCGCATTTTCCTTCAAGCGGGTCATAAACCGGCTCAATCTGACCATGCCTCGGAATGTCTCCATGGCCGACACCTGACTGCTCCTCTTCAGACTCAAAAGTCGAATCTATCATCTGGTCGTTATTCTGTGTCATCTTCTGAACCTGATTTGCCATTTGAACCTGCTTTTCATTGCGATATTTTTCAATCTCTTTTATCTGAGAGGCACTTTTGGCAAATTCCTCACCCATCTGTTCAGCACCAGTGCTTATCTGTGAGGTCCTAAGAGATATCCGTTCAAGCTTCTGATTGAGTTTTGAAAGTTCCTCAGTCAGACAATCAAGACTTAAAGGGTCAGCCTCAACTGACTGTTCGTTATTATTTTCGCTGCTTTTTGCTTCCCCTGGCTGGGCCCACTGGTCCAAAGCTTCGTGGGAATCGGAATCGCGGAGAAGTTGGGCAAGCTGTCTTTTCTGCTCCTGAGTTTCCTCAAGAGCTTCTCTTGCCTGTTTTGCTCTTTTGAGCAATTCATCAGCATTCATAAATGAATCCTTTCTACTGATTAAATTTACTGGAGCACCCTGACATCGATCATCCAAAACCGACTGTTCGCAATCATAGAAGCTCGTACTTTTTTATCGGCCAATATTCAGTTGGACAATAGAATTAAAAGATGTTATTTTATTTAAGATTTAGCCTTTTAAACCTTAAATACCATTAAGATGTCATTTTCAGGATTTGAATTTAAAAATGTCTATCAGATGTACTGAATGATATGTTTTTCAGAGTAATCAAAAGCAATGACCGCAAATTAACACTGTCTTTAACATTGAAAGGTTTACTATGTCTCAATGGTTTTCACAGCACAGTCAGATAATAATACCGCTTGGAATACTAACAGCAGCTCTGATTATCTGTATTGTCACACACAGAATTATTTTTACCGTTCTTGGACACATAGCCAGAAAAACAGAAATCGAAGCTGACGGCCTGTTGCTCAATCAGCTTATCGGTCCTACCCGCTGGATTGCTGTTGCAATTGTGGCAAGGATTTTTTTGCCGATGAATATTATCGGACAAAATTTAACAAATAATATCAACAAGATTTTCGGACTCGTAATTATTTTTCTGGTTTCTTGGACAATATTAAGGCTTTTAAGATGCTTGGAGCATTTTCTGCTGGAAAGGTTCAAAATGGATGTCCAGGACAATCTTCGATCGAGAAAAATTCATACCCAGCTGCGCGTCGCAAGAAGAATCGTAATAGTCATAGTAGTAATAGTTGCTACAGCCTCGGCGCTGATGCTGTTTGATGGTATTCGTCATTTCGGCAAAACGCTTCTGGCTTCGGCGGGAATAGCAGGAATTATCATAGGTTTCGCCGCCCAGCGGAGCCTGGGAACCTTCTTTGCAGGAATGCAGATTGCAATAGCACAGCCGATTCGCCTCGATGACGTCGTAATCGTTGAGGGTGAATGGGGAAGGATTGAGGAAATAACCCTGACCTATGTCGTCGTTAAAATATGGGATCTGCGAAGACTTATTTTACCCATTACTTATTTCATTGAAAAGCCGTTTCAAAACTGGACCAGAACTTCCGCGGATATACTCGGTACCGTTTATATTTATACCGACTATACCGTTGATGTCGAAGTGATACGAAAACAGGTCAGGAAAATACTTGACCAAAGCGAATACTGGGACAAAAAAGTATGGGGTGTGCAGGTTACAGATACAAATGATAAAAGCGTTCATGTAAGGGCATTGATGAGTGCTGCTGATTCATCTGCCGCCTGGAACCTGAGGTGCCACGTGCGGGAAAAGCTCCTCAATTTCGTACAGGAAAAATATCCGCAAAGTCTCCCGAGATTCCGCGCAGAAATAGAACGAACCGGCCCGGACCAAAACCAGACAGCACCGCCTGAAGTTAACGACCACCCAAACACCAACAATGAAACTAAACCCGCAGTTTAATATAAGGAACAATCATGAAAAGACAAATATCTTACTCAGTCTTCATACTCTCAGTGATAATGTTATTAACTTCATGCACGAAAAACGACCTGACAAACGATAAAGTTTTTCAATTGGGCACAAATGTTGAAAAAATAGCCGGAGGCTTTACATTCACCGAAGGGCCTGCGGCAAACAGCAAAGGCATAATTTACTTTTCAGACATACCTCCTTCAAGGATTTACCGTTACACCCGGGACAAGGAAGTGGAACTGTTCATGGAAAACAGCGGCGGGGCTAACGGACTGTTCTTCGACAACAACGATAACCTCATTGCCTGTGCCGGAAAGATACGAAAACTCGTCAAATTTGATTCACACGGAAATATGACCGTATTGGCAGAAAAATACAACGGCAAAAAATTCAACTCACCCAACGACCTTTGGATAGACAGCAAAGGCGGAATATACTTTACAGACCCAAGATACGGAAACAGGGACGACCTGGAAATGGGCGAACATGTCTACTACCTTTACCCCGATGGAGAAAAAATCATTCGCGTAATCGATGACATGGTTAGACCAAACGGCATCATAGCTGACAAGGCAGGCAAAAATCTCTACGTAACCGACCACGGGGCATCCAAAACCTACGCATACAAAATAAACCCTGACGGCACACTGAGCGGAAAAAAACTTTTTGCCGAATACGGAAGCGACGGAATGGCAATTGACACAAAAGGCAACGTCTATCTGACCAATCAGAACATCATCGTCTTCAACAGCAACGGAAAATTGATAGACAGCTTAGTCGTCCCGGAATCTCCAGCCAATATATGCTTTGGCGGAAAAGACAACAAGACCCTTTACATCACCGCAAGAACTGGCTTTTACAAAACAAGAACACTTGTCGAGGGGATTTAAG
>CAZAYB010000124.1:0-3168 GCA_964489215.1 uncultured Pirellulales bacterium | reverse complement strand
AAGCCCGCTCAACCTTAACGCTCTCTGTGAAAATCGCTTTCGAAACGAAAACCAGCCAGGCTCATCCCTCCGCAGAGCCGTTTTGCCTGATTCAACCAAAACCGATAAATTCCAGCCCTGCGCAGCCAAATAAACATTTCACTGATTGCCTTTACTGTCGCCCTCCTGCCTTCGTTGCTCAAGGTCGCTCTTAAGCGTACGGTAATCAGTTTTACCTGTGCCTAAAGTCGGTATCTGCTCAACTTTTATAACTTCCCTTATATTATGAAGACCCGACAGCCCGTGCTTTTTTATAGCCTGATTCACTTTTTCCCTCGAAAGGTCCAGTATAGTAAAAAGCGTAAGCTCAGGCCTGGACTCAGATCCCGCTGCCTCTACAGCTATTTCCTGGCAATCGCAATCAGGATCACCAAACTCCTTGGCCAAAACATGTTCTATAGCTGCAAGCGATATCATCTCACCTGCTATCTTTACAAACCTTTTCAGCCTGCCCTTGAACGTAAAGATACCGTCAGAGTCTAAACTCAAAATATCACCCGTATCATACCATTTCTGCTGATTTATCTGCCTGAACGGGTCCTTCGGATTACCAATGTATCCGGAAAAAACACTTGGCCCCTTTACAACCAGAACCCCTTCCCCGGGCAAATCAACAACCTCCCCTGTCTCAGGATGCAAAAGTAAAAAATCGTATGAAGGCAGAATTTTGCCGACAGTAAAAGCCCTCGGATCATTCTCATCGTTAACGGCAATGATAGGCGAACATTCCGTTACGCCGTACCCCTCCAGTACCTGTGCATTTTTTGCTTTTTCAGAAAGCAGTGAGTAAACATTCTCGGAACATTTCTCCGCTCCGGTAAAGCCTGACCTCAGACTGTCCAGCTGACCCTCATCAGCTGCCTTTGCTATACCATGCAAAAAAGTCGGCGTACCCATAAACACGCTAACCTTGTAAGCCTCTATTATCCCCGCCAGAGTCTTTGATTCCACCGGGTTTGGATAATAAACAACCTGGGCCTTGCCGATAAGAGAAACCAGCATCGTAGCAGTAAGACCAAACGAGTGAAAAGGCGGAAGAAAACCAATAAGCTTATCGTCCTCATAATACCTCATAGCTTCCAGCCCGTCACGAAGGTTTGATAGCAGGTTCTGATGCGTAAGAGGCACGCCCTTGGGAACTGTCTCTGAGCCGCTCGTAAAAAGTACTGCCGCTGTTTCTGCGATCTCTGCATTTCTTAACCTACCCCAGCTTACATAACTTTTCAAAGCTGCCGTCAGCTTCTGAGAAAAAGTTATCTTCTCTGCAAAATCCTCCAGGTACACACATTTTTCCTCGATTCCCTCACTCATCAGACCCTGTTTATCAAGCCTAACAGTAAGCTGCCTCGATGTCAGTATCTTCTTTACATCGGCAAGGTCCATAGTTCGCTCCAGATTAGCCGAACCCACAGTCCAGTTTACCATCACCGGAACCTTAGAGCTAAACATCACCGCAAGGTATGTAATATTAGCTGCAACTGACGCAGGAAGCATTATCCCGACATTTTGCCCCTCCAGATTTTGAATATAACGCTGCAAAACCAAAAGAGAAGTCACGATTTGCCTGTAGGTCATCGTCCCGCGGTTCTGATCTGCAAGAATAACTCGGCCGGGCTCCTCTTTCGCACGCTTAAGAAAAAGCTCTGCAATGTTTTCTGACTTCGGAATCGACAACCTGTCATGGGAACTTTTTTTGAACCAGTTTTTGGGCACCGGCTTTAGCTGAGTAGGACCTTCCATTATTAGCTGACCGTTAGCTGCAAGCATAAGATCAGAAACCGTCTGAAGTATGTCAGCATCAACCTGGGCAATACCAAACTCCGACTCCAGCCACATCTGAACATCAACACGCATAAGGCTGTCCATCTGTAAATCTCTGGCAAGATGGTCATCCGGCTTGATATCACGGATGCCGGTAAGCTCGGTCAGATGCTCGCTGATAATCTTTTTCGTCGACCCCGGCACATCGGAAACATCACCTTTAGCCTTAGCTGTCTTTGGCTCCGGCAATGTATGAACCTTCTCTTTACCAAACAAATAATAAGGCACATAAGTATTCTCTTCGGGCTCGGCATTATAATAATCCTCTATATATCGGTTTATTTTCGACCTGTCAGACGCCCTTGGAAAATCATCAGGCTCATAAAGCTCGATCGTAACCTTTCTCCTCGGCATGAAAAAGAAAAGGTTGGCAGGTATTCGGTAAATGGAACGCTTCAGAACATCTGAAACCTTAGGCTCTGTACCCCTGCCCCAGCTGAACTCACTGCCCCACAAGCCAGTTGTCTTAATCAAAACAACCCTTACTTTCGGATGATGGCTCAGTATCGTTTCAACCGCACTGTTTGCACCAAGGTTTTCATACCTGCTCTTCTTAAGCGTCCCCCCGGGCCAAAGAATAAGGTTCCTGCCGTTTTTCAGGTCCGAAATACTGTCCATTACCGCTTTGTGTATCGCCTCTCTTGCCGCTGAGCCGTGCTCACTCATTATAGGTATACCGCGCACCCCCCACCGCTTGGCAAAGTAACCTACAACAGGCCTTTCAAGCTGTTTGGAATCTGCAAAACCATGCGGCCCAAAGTCCTTTTTCAAATACGTATAAAGAATCACAGGATCCATATATGCAGGATGATTCGGCAAAAAAAGTATACCGGCTCTGCCGTTTTGCTTAACCTTGTCTATTCCTTTTATAGTAACCCTGTACCTAACCCAGATAGCCAGCTTAGCCAATTGAAGAACCAGCCAGTCAATTATCTTCATCTTTATCTCCTGTCGAATTTACCGCATTGTTATCCGCTTCCCATTTACCAGCCTTGGAAAAAGCCTTTACAAGCCACACCGCCACAACAGAAACCATGCCAGCCATTATAAGAAAATCGTTGGCAGGCGTAATCCCTAAAGAGTTCATACACCAGTACACCACTCCCCCAAGAGCTATAGCCGTAAAATCAGCAAAACTCGAAGCTGCGATGGTAGTACCCCTGTCAGTGGAGGCAGGACGGACCTGAACAAAACTGGCAAGCGGTATCATGTATACTCCCCCTGCTATACCGCACCCTGCCAAAGCAACTATCAGCAGACCGGCTGTAACCCCTGTACCAAACGAAAACATTGTTATAACCCTTATCA
>CAZAYB010000123.1:7520-8987 GCA_964489215.1 uncultured Pirellulales bacterium | reverse complement strand
GCACAACGTATAAACGAGCAGAGCCATAAATTCTAAAAACGAATTTTTATCCATATCAGCTGATACTACTTATTGTCTAATATAATATACGTGCTGACAAGTTTTTTTTCATACTGATCTATCTTTTCGTCTTCCTTAACTGCCTCAAGTCTTTTTTCCTTTTGATAAAAATAACCCGCGCTTGAAATTGCCAGCAGAACAGTTACAAAACCGGTTATATATGCAAGATTAGTAAAGAACGAAAGCCAACTGACGTTCAGGCTTGCGTAATTCTTTATAAACAGCACCGCAACAGATCCTAAGTATCCGAAAGAATCGGAAATGTACATCAAAAATCCTATGTTGCTTTTATATCTGAACAGTGCTATCCACCTTTCAAAGAGAAACGTGTGAAACGCGATATAAGCCAGATACATACTGAAGCCGTTAAGTATCATCCACAAAATGGGGTTAAAATCAAATCTGTTAAAAAGGAATGTTGTCAGCAGCAGCAAAACGCCGGACGCTGCAATGATTGCGAAATTGAAGTAGAATGCGAAACGGTTGTTTTTGATGAACATCATAAGCCCAATGATTATCAGCACTGCCACGGCAATTGGAGTTTCAGCAGTAGCCAGGATTGCAGGTTGATCTTCATACCCGAGAGCGGCCCATATCTCCACAGCGAAGTTATCCCTGAGGTCCCGGAAAACATTTAAAAAAACGTAAATCAAAACGGTAGTTATTATGCCGACAGTAAACGCAGAAAAAAAATTCTTTTTCATTCTTCTGTCCATCGGCACTCTCTTTGTGCGGTATAACTCATCAGCCCGGCTCGGTTCCGGTATGGCCATGAGCATAAAAACCCCGACCAGAAGAGCTGGTATAAAGAGCATTCCCGTATAAAAAGGCATCCAGAACTCAGTTACTCCGTGGTTTAAAACCAGAGACCTGCCCGCCGCTTTGACAATGCCCGAAGATACGATAAAACTTGCGCACATTCCTGCACCGAGAAACTCGGTAAACCTTCTACCCTCCAGAAAACTGAAAACAACCCCCCATATCATCCCGAGAGGCAAACCGTTAAAGAACAAAACAAAGACATTGTAAGGCCTGGGTATTATTGCGAAAAGCAGCAGCGCAAGCCATGCGATCCCAATAAGGAGCAAAACCGCAGCAATGCGATATTTGTGCCGCATTTCTGATACCACTTTTATGCCGAGAAATTTCGAAGTTGTGTAGCCGAGCACCTGAACGGTAATAGCCAGAATCTTATAATCTATATTCCAGAGTTCAAGACCTTCGTACATGCCAGCGGTAAAGGGTTTGCGGAACGCATACATTGAAAAGTAAGTGATAAAAGCAGCAGCTATAAGATAAATACTGAAATAAATATTATTAGTTCTGCCCAGCCACAACCTTATCTTCACAGTCATTGTCAAATCCGCCATTTACGATTTTCAACGTGGGAATTTACTACCCTTAAGG
>CAZAYB010000123.1:0-7510 GCA_964489215.1 uncultured Pirellulales bacterium | reverse complement strand
ACTGAAATAAACATTATTAGTTTTGCTAAGCCACAACTTTATCTTTTCAATCATTTTAAATCCTTATTCCCGCTTTGTAAACATTTGATTTTTTTCGTATTCGAAAGCAGATATGACGGTTTCAAACTCGAACAGGCCGGTGATCTATGAGTTTTAATGGTTTTTCGGATCAATAAAAAACTGTGTTCTGCTGTGTTTTTTTTGCTTAATAACTGATTCTAATTTTATTTTTGAAGCGGTTATCATTTTCTTTCCGTAAAACCAAAAAAGGGGGCCTCGGAATTTCAGTTCTCCAGGCCCCCTTTGGTATCACAGGTATATTTACCTTACGTCGTCACAGTCGGAACTGTCAGGGAAAGTACATTCTACCCAGTCGTCCACGACTTCAACTAAATCTTCAATGTTTACTTTGCAGTCTTGGTTGATATCACCTCTGAGAAAGCCCCATGAGCCGCAATCATTTTCAACTATGCGGACTGTCAGAGGCATTTCGTCATTGTATCCGCCGCCGGAAACGGTATTTATGACTGTCGTGATGTGCGGATCGTTTTCTACTGACACATCGTCAACAGCTGAAACTGTTACGGTCTTAGGCATCCAGTCTGTACTTGTCAGAGCAAAAGTGGCCGGATCAAGCTGTACCTGACTGAAGTTATCTACGCAGTTTACTGTTACATCTGACGATGGCTCTTTTGAAACGGCAACTACGTATGTATCGGTGTCGCCGTGTTCACTGACAAATGTGTCGATGCCGGTCTGGAATACTACCAGGTCCGCTCTTTCGTTGTCATAGATCGTAACCATCACATAATCTGAAACGTAACCTGAAGCAAAATCTGGGTCTGTGCTGTCAGTACCGAACACGATCGGATTGCTGAAGCGGTCTTCAGAATCGCTGTCATCAATAACTGTAACTGTTACGGTCTGAGGCTGGTCCCAGTCGCTTGTAGTGAACGTAAGTTCCAGAGCATCCCCGACCATATTTCCGTTCTGGCTTGAAACTGTCGCCTGACCGAGAATACCGTTGGGATCAACTGTTACCGTTACTGTGTCAGTTGGGGCATTTGTAAGAACAACATCAAATGATGCCGAATCCATAGCAAGTTGAGAATCCTCAAAAAGATGCATTTCCTTTGTTCCTGTGATGGAGAGCTTATCGCCTACGGGGTTTGCATCGCCTCGGAAAATGAGGTTATCGATCGCCCACCACCAGTCGTTACCTGCTTCATAAAGTCCGAAAGTAAATCTTACGAACTTATCTGCCGGCTGATTCTGAAGGTCAAAAAATACCGTTTCATTTACTGCATAAGGATGGTAGTCAGGATGATCTCCATCAGAGACCCAGTTCATCAGCTCTACACTGCGCGTTGAGAAGTCTGCAAAAATATTAGCGGACTGATGATAGTAACTGTCGTGTTCCGGTCTCCAGCTCGAATCGAAGAAAAGCCACGCTGAATTCGGATCGACATTTACAAGCGGATAAACCTTTGTTGTCATATAAGCGTTGTAATATCCATCATCGTGCGGACTGTCGTCCCATTCATCACAATCAGCTACAGCGACATTCCCTGAGGCTTTTGTGAATAACTCACGATCCTGATAGTCGGCCTGAATCCAGAAATCAAGGTCTGCAAAGGACCATCCAGCCCATTCTGTTACACCGTCACTGCCAGGGTCTCCTGCTCCCGGAACTCCTGAATCATCGACAAACCAGCCGGCCGGGGGGATATCTGTCCAGACGTTTAGTTTATCCGTAGTGTTTCTCTCATCTACTGCAGGCAGGAGAGTTACATCGTCAAAGGTTTCGAGATCAAGTGAAATGCCCGGCATATCATCAGTTCGTACAGTTACCTGTACAGGTTCTATTTCGTATCCGTCAAAAGCGGCATTACCGCTTGTTACGGTTAAATTAATGTCGACGATTTCCTCGGTTTCTTCGACTTCCGTATCATCATAGGCGGTTACTACGATCTCATTTACTACGCCGAGATCAGCGGAAGTTAGAACGATTGATCTTTCATAATTGTCGCCTGTTCCTGCACCGCTGAGGATTACATCGTCGGACATTCCTGAATCAACGGTCACTGTGACGCTGTGTGCACCTGGGTCCTGGAGCAGGACAATTTTGATTACATCTGAGGTTCCGCCTGCGGTTTCTTCTACGTATGTGTATCCGTCAGTTTCGACAGCTTTCATTGCCCAGCTTCCAACCTGTACGTTGTCAATTGCCCACCACCAGTTGTTTCCGGCTTCGTATTCAAATTTAAACTTGGCCGAGTTTGCTCCCGAATCAAGCGGGATAATTACTGTTTCGGCGTATTCTGTGGGTTTGTAATTCTCCTGGGGCCACTGGTCGTTGTCGCCGTGCCAGTAGAACAGCTGGTTGTAGGTCTGCCCTCCGTCGTAGGAGACGTGGAGCCATGCCTGCTGAGGTTCTGTTCTCCAGCTTGAATTGAAGCAAATTGTGGCCTGGTCGCCGCCCAGTGAAGAAAGGTTAATGTCGGGTGTGTAAAGCAGGGGTCTCATTCTTCCGCTGGCCCCGTAACCATCATCCCACTCATCTCCGTCTGCGACTGCTACTGTACCGTTTGCAACATTCTGGAATAATTCGCGGTTCTGCCCGGCGGTTGCGTTCCACCAAACGGCATCAACGAAAGTCCAGCCTTTGAATTCGGGGACGCCGCCGTTTACGCTGTTTGCATCAACAGCCCAGCCTGTCGGAGGAATGGATGTCCAGACTTGTGTCCAGTTTTCTTCAGTTGTCGATGTGGAATCGAACAAAGGAAGCGAGTCAAAATTTTCTGAAAAAACAATTGTATCAGCAGCCATTGCATTTGAGCTGACCAGCACAAGGCCCATGCTCAGCAGCACAGCTGTCAGTAACCCTCTTGTTACAGCACTAAAATTCATTTTTATACTCCTTTCTTAAACTTTCTATCTTCTTATCTTCTTTTGAAGATAAAATTCAAATACGAACGAGGTTTGAGAAAAACAATCAATTTCTCTGACAGCCTTCTATGTTAGGCTCTGTACATTCCGTCCAGTCCTGTGCCATCAGTGCAAAGTCTTTGAGATCGACTTTGCAGTCATGATTGAGGTCTGCATCTTTATAGCCCCAGGAACCGCAATCGTTATCGAGGACTCTGACAACCAGTTTCTGAATGAAACCGTCTCCCGGGTAGCTTCCAGTGTAAACAGGTTCTGTGGTAGCGTCAAGGTCGAGATAATGATTTAGTTTTCTGATATACGGGTATCCTTCGGTCTTGTCGTCGTCAACCGCAACCAGTTCAACGGTTTTTCTATCTGAATCAGCAGAAGTAAAAGTTACGCTGTATGTCTGGATGCCCTCTACCATATCCGGTGTAAGTAATGAGCCGTCAACTGAAAGAGTTAACTCGTTGGGATCTGGAGACTGTATCTGAACTGTAACCTGATTTGCGGTAAGCTGACCCTGACCGAGCACGATGTCGTAGGAATCTATCTGCAGAGGATCGCTTTCTCTTACAACTGTATTTCCGTTCGTTTCCTCAATATAGATACCAGCGTCTTCACTGTTTACAGTAACATATACGTTATTTGTGATATAACCGCTTGCGTAAGTTGTATCTGAGCTGTCTGTTACAAATGAAACCACCCCTGATTCTGGATTTTCAAAGAAAACATCGTTAACAGCTTCGATGTCGAAAGTTTTGCTCTCATTTACCGATGTAAACTGCAGAGAAGGAACCGAAAGGGTAATGTCTTCTACAAGTGATGTTTCGAGATTCATTGTTACCGGTGAAGACGGTTCTTCAAGTATTGTAACCGTTACAGTAACGGCAGAGCCGCCTTCTGTGATAGATACATCTGTGACGTCAATATCAAATTTTTCATCCACAATGTTGGCGTTTATGGCATCTATACTAATATTGTCAATTGCCCACCACCAGTCATTTGTTGCGTCCATCATTCTGAAGGAAAGGTACATGTATTTTGCCCCGGCGGGAATTTTGGCATGGCCAAGGCCGGATTCCATTTCAGATGTGTAGCCGGGATAGATGGGATGGTCATCGGCGGTATAGTCACCGAGTGTGTAGCTTATGGTTTCGTTTTCGTGAATAATGTCTTCATAAAAGAACGGAGAGATGCTGTCTGATTCCCAGTAGTCGAGGAAAGTTGTAGTTCCGTCTTCGAAAACTGCGACCAAAGCAGCCTTTTGACTGTCCTCAGGTCTCCAGCTTGAATCGAAGGTAACGGTAATATCAGCGAGATTCAGATTCGTCAGCGGGATAACCGGTGTGTTAAGGTCTGACCAGAAACTACAGAGATCACCGGGACTGCCGTAGTCGTCCCATTCATCGGGGTCGACAACGGCTATGACGCCTACTCCGAGTCCATCTGAATTGATCAGACTGTTTACGAATTCTCCTCTGTGCTGCCCGTCGGCTTTGAGCCAGAATTCACCTGTTACAAAGGCCCAGCCTTCCCATTCCAACATACCTATATCAGGGTCCCCGATGGAGCAGATGTCATCCACAATCCACCAGTAGGGAGGAGCGGCATCTTCACCCGCCCATGCCTGGGTGGTAATTTCTGCCGGGTCTCTGTTTACTATGTTTTCCATGACATTTGGTTGAAGCGGCATATTTTCAAAGTCTTCCGAAAATATCTCGGCCGCGAACACATACTCCGGTGAAAATGTGCAGACGATGACTGCGACGAATATCATCGCTTTGGTCATATCTGTTAAAATATTACGATTCATTTGAGTACTCCTTTCTAAATCATAGTAACGACAAATTAATTAACTTCTTTTCAACACACCTTTTACAGCTCACCTTTTTGTAAGCAATCACCTCCTTATATTCTGAAATTTAATTTAATTTAAAAATTTGGTTTTTCCGTTTATTACTGAAATTTAAGCGCAAATACTGCACGCATTACTTCTTCTTTTTTTTAATCTCCTCAACCGAACAGAAATTTCATCACCCTGTCCAGAATTATTCAAGTTTTCTCGTTGTTAAAAAGAATCTGCAGATTCTATAATTTTCACAGTCATGTAACTGCCTGTCAAATTATCAGAAGCTTTTTCTTTCTCTTCCTTTTGGATCGTACCAGTAAATGGGAATATCCTCGCCTGTTGTTTCCTGAACTACTTCTGCATGTCCATCGAGAAACAACAATACCGATTTATCGCCATGCCTGAAACACTCTTTGACACAGTCATGGTCGGTCCACCACTTATCAACATGTCCTGTTCCTCCCTCAGAACGAGGCCTCCACTGTTTGAGATTGATATCCTCGCCGGGTTTTATTGCGAAAGTGTCCTGTCCGAGCGTATCCATACGCTGCTCTACGTGGTCCTGGCTGAAAACTACTTCAGATGGATTCAGGAAATCGGATATTTTCCTGGACTGAGCTTTTCTCGGGTTAGATGGAAATCTCGGTGAAACATATCCGTTAACAGCATATGAACAGTAGTAGAAGTGTTGTTGCCACTTTTTACCCCAGAGGTCTTCTGGCCAGTCATCAACTCTCCTGTGGCTCGGGCAGTGAAAGACTTCCTTGCCCTGTGTATATTTTTTGTATGCGACTCCCCAGTAAGCATGAGGATGGTCAGGAGGATATTCCATAACAACAAGTGGATTTGTGTATGCGTTATCCCAGAGTCCGTGGTTTGAAGAGAAGTTAACGTAATCATCCCATTCGGCGGCATAGCAAGAGACGGCCTTTACGATTTGACCCTGGTTTGAGGTGCATACAATTTTTCGAGCCATCTGCTTCGCCTTGTTGAGTGACGGCAACAGGATTCCCAATAGCAGTGCTATTATTGAAATTACCACCAGCAGTTCAATCAGGGTAAATGCTTTTTGAGTGTCTTTAGGGCGTTTTAAACAGAATATAAATTCTTTTGCTGGTTTTTGTTCAGTTTTCGGCATTATTAAATCTCCCTTTGTTAAATTTTGCTTAACTTATCTTCTGGTCAGAATTCATTTTCAAGACCAGCTTCTTCCGTGAAAATAATAAATTATGTTACACCTCCTTCTGGGCGTCTATGCAAGTGCTTTAAATATAACCCAATTAAAAAACTTGTCGATGAACAGAATTGTGAATTCTTTTTATATTTCTGTGGTCTTGTTAAGACATAATTTGAAAATTATTAGGGATATGTTGCAGCAGATTATATAGTTGTTTTTATGTTTATTGACCGCTGAAAAAAGAATAGTTTTTAGGACTTCACGAAAATCCCGGCTCTAATGGTATTTTAACTTCATGCAAATAAGCCCCTAACAGCAAATTTGTCTATTATTTAAACAAATCTGTTAATTTGCAGTTGTACGCAATTTATAAAGCGTTAAGGGAAGCTCTGATAATTGCTTTTGAACGGCAAGTAGAATATTTATGTTCTCTGGCAAGGAAGGCAAATCAGAGACAAAAAGGTTCGCTTGTCCGCCAAAATGAATTATTACAGGTTCCCGTTAAATATTAGGATAACTTTTTTTGGGGAGCTGATTTAATGAGAGTTCATAAGGAAAATGTCATAAAGGACACACCTTTGAAATTTGTTCCTCGTTTTCTTCGAATCCACAAAGCTCGAACCGGACGACACTGGGTCTGGGCCGAACACATAAACACCGAATGCGAGATTATGCTTATAAAGAAGGGCAAGGAGCGTAACTGCGTTGACAACAAGGAGTTTATCGCCTCAGAGGGAGATCTGTATTTTGTTCAGCCAGGACAGCTGCATTACGAAGAGATAATGAGTACTCATCTTGATTATTATCTGCTTCGTTTCGATCTTCTTGACGGCCAGGGAACTTCTTCAGGGTTTATCCCTGACGGTTATTCGAGAAAGCAGTGTATAAGAAATATGGGGAAAAAGATAAACTGTTTTTTTGAAGAGATTTTTGAGCTTGCATGGTCTGATGACCCTGCAAAGGAAAGCCAGACCGAAGCGGTTATTCTCAAACTGGTAAACATTATCCGAAGAGAGTTTATGCACGGCGAACACAGCAACAAACAGGATCGTTTTACTCAGCCCCGGCCGACATTTATTGAAAATGCGGTTGAGTTTATTAAGTCTGACCTTACCGTTAATCTCTCTGTCGCGGATCTTGCAGATTTCTGCTGTGTATCTCCTTCCCATCTTACACATGTATTCAAGGATGTTATTGGTGTTTCACCATTGAAATACCATCAGCAGCTGCGGATGGAAAAGGCCAAGAGACTTCTTCTGGACGATTCTCTTTGCGTTTATCAAGTTGCCAATCGGCTCGGTTATGAGGATGCCTATTACTTTTCACGTCTTTTCAAGAAAGTTACCGGGCACTCACCGCTGAAATTTCGAAATCATATCCGAAGCATTCATTTTTAGAATCAGCTGTATTAGAATTGCACATAAACGTCTATTTAATACACAAATCTGTACATGGACTTTATTACTCTTATCATATATATTTTGCAGGTGTTTTGTTAAACTGATTGATTATTACAGTGAACAGGAAAAAGATAATTATGAAAATTACTGAAT
>CAZAYB010000122.1:0-9076 GCA_964489215.1 uncultured Pirellulales bacterium | reverse complement strand
GTACGAGGAAAGTAGAGGCGGTAACGACAAGAATTACAGCCTGTCCTATTTCATTGTCAAAACGCTGACCTGCAAGAATTGACAGTCCCACAGCAACGCCAGCCTGGCTGAAAAGACACATGCCAAGATACCTGGAAATTACAGGCGGGGCATTTGAGATTCTTGCTCCAAAGTAACTTCCGAGCATCTTACCTGAAGTTCTTCCAATAACATACAAGCCTGCAAGTACCGCGGCCCATAAGGGCATAGAATTGAACTGAAGCCTGGCCCCGACAAGAACGAAGAACAGGACATATATCGGGGGTGTGAACTTTTCGACAAGCTCAAAAGTTGAATGACTTCGTCTGGGGAGCGAATTTGCTATTGTAGCTCCAAGCGCCATAGCGGCAAGTATTGAATCGAGAACGAGTGTGATTGAAAGCCCGATGATTACTAATACCGAAGCAAGGCTGAAAGTTAATATTTTGTCCTGCTCGGGGACTTTTTTTATTATGAAAACGAGAAACGCCCCTGCGATAATACCAAGCAGTATTGAACCGAAAATATCCCAGACCGGGAAGAGAATGCTTTTGAGTAAACTTTCATGTCCAGTTCCTGCGAGTACTTCTGCAGCACTGCTTGCCAAACCAAACAGAATAAGCGCAAGGCCATCATCAAGTGCTACGATAGCCAGTATTGTCCGCGTCAATGGCCCTCGTGTTTTGTATTCCCAGAGCACATCAACCGTTGCAGCTGGTGCAGTCGCAGAGGCAATTGCCCCGAGAACGAGCCCAAGAGCAAGTGCCATCGATATGGGCTGGTCCGGCATAAGAATCCTGAAACTTACGGTAACAACTATAAATACGACCGTAAAGGCAGTGAGCCCTTCTGAGAAAAGAATCCACAGGAACTGTTTACCGTATTTTTTGAAAGTTTCATACTGAAGCTCACCTCCAATGGTAAAACCTATCAAACCCAGCGCGAACATGTTGAACGGGGCGAGCTTTTGGACAGTGAAATCGTCAACTATATTGAAAACGGATGGTCCAGCGAGAATTCCGATAATAATATATCCGACGACCTGGGGTATATAAAACCGCTGAAAGAGCTTTGCGCCAATGGTGCCCATTAAAACGGCAATTCCAAGCAGAAGAATGATGTTAAGGTGTTCCTGATCGCCGGCAACTATAGCAGATAATCTATACATACAAAGATAAGAGTTCATTTTTAAAATAGATTCCCTTGAATAAAAATGAAAGTTAAAAACAGGATATAAATAAAGGACAGCTCTAAAAAATCAGTTCAGCTAATAAAAATTTGCCGGTACAGGATTGAGGCAAAGCTTACCATCCTCCTGAATCGTTGGCATCTGAGACTCTGCCGCCCGGTACAAAGCCAGTGCCAGCGGCTGGTTCTTCGCTGGTAAGTTCGCTTTGAAGTTTTTGTTTAACCGGTCCGAGTATTGCGTCAAATTTTTCGCTGTTTCTTTCTCTTAATTTATCGAGCTGAGCAAGTAATTCTTCTGCACGAGCCTTACGCTGTTGTGGGTCCGATGGTAAGTTACTAATCATCTGCTGGAAATCCTTTTGTCTCTGCTGGAAATAGGTTGTCTCGTCAACTGCCATATTTGGTACAAATGCCAGCGAACCAGTGAGCAATCTCCCGGCAACGGATCTGTCAAAATCCGGGTCGCACTGCTTTGCCTCTGGCATAAGCTTATCGACCATATCTGAAGAGCTGTTGAAAGCGTCGATGTTTCCCGCGAAATCTGCAAGAATCATCTTCCCGTAAAGACTGAGCAATCTGGCTTTTTTCATTTCACATTCAAGAACATTGTCCCTGACTGAAGATGACAGGTCTTCGTAGAAAGCTGCTGCTTTGTCAAAATTTTCAAGGCCTTTGCCGCTGTTATCTTTTACGGTTGGTTTTAGAGTTTCGGCGAACTGTGCTATTTTATCAACAGGTTCTGACTCTATGACTTTGCTTAAACTGCCCAACGAAGCTATAAGATAGGTATGGTAATTGACATTTTCACTAAAGGCAGTACCTATGAAAAAGTGTCCATCAGCCTGGAGCTGATCAGATTTGACCCTTAGCTCTCTGTCAGTAACAGCACCTGCATCGTCAACAGCTTCCTGTGCAAGCTTTAAGGCGTTTTGGATAGTCTGAGAGAATTGTTCCTGCTGTTTTTTTAACTTGTCAAGCTGAGCAATTATATTGTTACTTTTTTGGGAGATTTTATTTTCCAGATCCGATATCTGTTCATTGAGCTGACGGTTATTTTGCGAGCTTTTTACCTGTTCGATGCGGTTTTGGATTTCAGTGATATGCTCTTTCGTTTTTTCTATCATCGGGCTTAGCAGATCAATCTGATTTTGAACATAAGCGACAGCATCTTCAAGCTGCTGCTGCTGTGAGAGATATTCCTTTTTTTCGAGCAGTACGGCATAACCTTTTTTAATGGTTTCGGCTTTTTTTGCACCGGTCATGTTTTCTGCGATTTTAATTTTCTGTTTTCCTTTGGTTTGAATTTCGCTGTGGACTTATTTGACTTGCCGAGCCTGGCTGTTAAGTTCATCTTTACGCTGCATAAGCTTAGCAAGTGATTTTTCCTGCTGAACAAGCTTTTGTGTGAGCCCTTGTTTATCTGCTGAGCCTGAGAGCATATTTTCATATTGCATAATCTCGGTTTTTGAAGATTGCACAAGGCTGTTTATCTGCTGGATTTTAATCTCAGAGCGGTTAATATCGGTAATCTGCTCGTTCATGTCTGTAAGTATTGAATTTGTTACCTTTACGGCATCGGCGGTACCTGAGAGCTCTTTTCTTGCCTGTGCCAGTGAAAGTTCTGCATTTGCGATCAATGCGCTGCTTTTTTGAGCAGAAGCAGACCGGGGCCCAGTCAGTGCGGGCCTTAATCGGCGTCTTGCAGAGTCAAGGTCCTTTTCAATGACGACGGTTTCGATTGCCTTGTCAGTGGCCTTGATGATATCTTTGGCAGCTTTGTCCTCAGAATTATCCAGGCACCCGGTGAGTATCAATGCACCGGTAAGGAATGTGAAAACCAGGGAGTAAAATTTTGTAAACTTAAGATAATTTTTCACTTAACGGTTCTCCGAAAAAAAATTTATGATGTCATTTTTGACCCAAACGGTCAAACTGCTAAACCATTAAGTAAACCACTTTACGGCTGATTTGTCAAGTATTGGAAGTTTCTTTTAAGGGGTTAAATCAACTTTATCAAATTTTTACTGTATTTTAGCCGAATATTAACTTCAGAAGAATAAATTCTTTTTATGATTAACAATTCGCCAAAGAAAACTTATTATTTAATGGAACTTCTAAAAATTGATTTTGACATCATTTATTAAAAAAATCAGACATTTTCAAACAAAAATTATTGAATTGGCGTATATTGAATCAAAGTTGCAGGTTAGTAGCCGGTTCTAAGGGCTTAAAGCGAATTTTAAGGTAGAATTGCAGCATAAACAGGAATTTTCAGGTTAAGGGGAAATTATGACAAGAAGAAAAAGTTTTTTTGCAGTAACAATAGTGATAATATTGCTTCCAGCTCTGTTTTTGGTGATTTCATCTGGCTGCAGGAAAAAAAGCGAGGATTCTGCGACCGCAAACGGTGCACATACCAACGGCGGTGAAACCCACAGCCATAATACGGCCGATAATGATGCCGAAACAATGACCCTGGAAGAAATAATACGGTATCGCAGGTCCTGGAACCCGATATTTAACGCATATTACGGTAAAGAAGCACCAAATTTATCATTTACGGACCTTGACGGTAATATGTCTTCTCTTGAACAATGGCAGGGAAAGGATGTTCTGGTGGTATTCTGGGCGACCTGGTGCGGTCCGTGCCAGGCAGAAGTGCCTCATTTGAAGAAGCTCAGGAATGAGTACCCTGAAAGTGAATTGGAAATAATAGCAATAAGTAATGAAGCAGAGTCAACGGTAAAGAGGTTTGCAAGCAAAAACGGGCTTAATTACAAAGTAACTTCGGTTCAGAAAGAACTTCCTGAGCCGTTTAATTATGTTCGAGGGATTCCTTCAATGGTTTTTATTAATGAGCAAGGCAGGATAAAAATGGGCGTTGAGGGCATGATATCGCCTGCTGAAATAAAAGCGATAATAAAAGCCGAGAAATAGCAAAATATATAATAATTTATATTTTCAGGAGTTTCTTATAGGGATTTTTATATTCGGAAGGAAGAAATGTCTATAAAATCGGTGTAATGAGCAGAAATTTTGGATTTTTTTCTGGACATTAAGTTCGTTATCAAAGTATTATAAGAGGCTCTTAATAATTATCGCAAATACGGTTTTAATCATAATTGAGGTAAAAAATGGCACATAAAAAAGGACAAGGTTCTTCAAGAAACGGACGCGACAGTAATCCGCAATATCGCGGAGTTAAGCTCTTCGGCGGCCAGCAAGCAAAAGCTGGTTCAATTATCGTAACCCAGTGCGGTACGAAATTCAAACCCGGTTTTAATGTCGGTATGGGAAGGGATTACACCCTTTTTGCCAAGAAAGAGGGCACGGTTGAGTTCAAGGGCAAAAAAGTCAACATAAACTAAGCTTAAAAAAAGAGTTATAATGATTTTCTCAAGGCGGCTTTTTTCAGTCGCCTTTTTTATGCGCTTTAGTATTTGGTCGCTGATGCCGATATTATTTATACAGGCCCTAATAGTGATTCAGGCATGACAGGAAAAAACATGCAAAAAGTAAAAAAACCCTCAGATTCGGCTGTTGAGACCAGGTATTTGGTAATGCCCAGCCAGACTAACCCCTACGGGTCGGTTTTTGGGGGTATTATAATGAGCTGGATCGACATGGTGGCTTCAATGGCGGCAAGAAGGCACTGCAAAAAGGAAGTTGTGACAGCCAGTATTGATTCAATGTCTTTCAGACATCCTGCTTTTGCGGGGGACCAGGTGGTTCTTAAGGCCTGTGTAAACTATGTCGGCAAAACCAGTATGGAGGTAGGTGTTCTTGTAATGACCGAAAACCCCGATACATCTGAGTGCATCAGGACCACAACGGCGCATCTTACTTTTGTAGCTCTTGATAAGGACAAGAAGCCTTCTTCGGTGCCTGGGCTTGTGCCTGAGACGAATGATGAAAAGAGAAGGTATGAAAGCGCAAAACTGCGGGTTAAAAACCGAAAAGAACTTTTGCAAAAACTCAAAAACCTGAACAAATTTGATTAACCGCTGATCTAACTTTTACTGACATTTTTTAATTATCAGGGATTTTTTATTTCCACATTAATTATTTCGAAGTATCCGAGTGTGTTTATAATTGAGAAGAAATCGGCGGGGTCGCCGTCACCGACTGCAAGGGTAATGTGTCCGGGGCCGTATCCGCCGTAAGGCAGTCTTGCGGCGTCGATATTAACCCATTTTCCATCTACATAAGCCTGTGCCCAGGCATGTCCAACAAAAGCATTTTCAATACCGGAAAAAGATGAAGTATAAGTAATTCCAGTTGCCACTTTTGATGGTATTCCAGCAGCTCTTAGCATTGCCGCTGCCAAAAGTGCGTGTTCGCTGCAGTCACCTGCGGCGGTTTGGGCAACTTCTGCGGCACTTGCGTATCCGACCGACAGGTCCTTTGCAGAAATGTAGCTGCTGACAAACTTTTCGACGTTTTTTACAGCTTCTATGGCAGTTTTTGCCCCCTTTACAGCTTCCATAGCCAGTGCCTTTACCTTTGTATCATCGCTTTGGAGGTATTGGTTAGGCTTTAAATGTTCGAGAATTTCAGGGTCTTTTCCCTTGTAAGGAAAATCTCCTTTGCTATGTTCGAGCGGTTTTACGGTAACCTTATAAATGCCGTTTTTTAAACGTTTTACATCCTGGCTGTCAGTGCGTATAATGGAAATACTGCTTTTTTTTGCAGGTTTTATTGTGTATGTTACTGTTGAACGGCTGGTTATTGAAGTCAGGCTTTTGGGGCTTTTTACGATTGACTTTTCAAGAAAATCGAAAGGCTGGTTCGGGCTTCTGGCGACTTCCTCGGCACAGGCTATAAGCTCCATCTTCATACCCATCAACGGGATTTCCATTTTCCGGGCATTTATCTGGTCATCGACATAAGAGATTGATCTTACAGTTCCTGTTGCGGTGTGAAGGACGGATTCGATTTTTCTTAAGTTCATGACCCTGCCGAAAAGATCGACCTTTACAATTGGTCCGACGGTCCAATGGGCTTTTATCCCGGCCAGCATTGAAGGACTGAAGAATACCGCAGAGCCTGTCTGCCCTTCTTTGAGGGTTGATTTTGCGTGCTTTTGCCTGAGTGCCTCTGCCATAAGGGCGTTTTCGGGGTATTCCATTACCTTTCTTTGATTGTTACCCATTGAGGTAATACTGACAGTCATTTTGCCGTCGGGGGCGATTTTGCCCGTAGTTGTCTGCTTCATTCCGTTAATATCCTGCACAGAGGCGAATGCGAGAGGTTCACCATCGAGAGTTTCCACGGAAGTTTCGACGGTTTCAACTGTCATTGACATTCCTGCCCGCTGGATTGTAATAACGAGATTTTCGGTGGTTTCAACCCTTTGAGATGAGTATTTGCGAGTTGTGTGTGAATGGCCAATTTTTTTGCCGTCTATCATAACCGCAAAATACTGGCTGAAATCTTTGTTATTATCGGCTGTAAGCGGGGATACAAAAATAACCGCAACAATTGTGTAAAATAACCTGCGTAACATAATCGGTCCCTTTGATTAAAAATATATTTGCAGGTGATTATATCAAAACAGGCGGCAACATAAAAGGGGCAATCGTTTTTTATCAATTTAAGCGGGAAAATGAGGTTTTTCAGCAAAAAAACTCTGTAATCGACTATGCTTAAGGGAGGGCAAGTCTGATATAAGTCAGAAAAATAAGGAATTAGTTTCTCAAACCAAGTTTTGTCAGGAAACAGTCCCTGCATCTTAAAGCGGCGTCCTGGAGCCTGCAAATAAGTTCGGAGTTTTCTTCAATATCTATTGAAAACGCCTCAGGGACCAGATTATCGACGACCTGCTGAGTCTTTGTAAGCTCAGTCTGTAACTGGAAAGTATCCATGTCGTTCATTGACCTGGCCGTTACAGCTATGTAGTTTGCCATTTTTTTAATATTTTCAGCATCCATAATAAAAACCTTTTCATCAGTGTGTAAATCAGTATCCGGCATTTATGGGCAAATACTGGTGCTATTATTCTGCCGAGACGGTAAATACCTTTCAGACAGAGCAAGCAGGATTATCGGTCCTTAATAAATAATCTTTTTTTTTAATCAACTTCTTTTTATTAAGGTCCTGCTATAAAGTTTACAAAATAATTGGTTAAAAGGCAAATATCTTTGTTTTTATGGTTAAAATAGCTGTTTTATACGCTAATTGGTTATTTTCAGGGTATATTTTCATCTTATTTTTTAATGGAGTCAGATTACCGAGACGATATATGAATCGTACATTGAGTATTTAAAGTTATTAAGCATTACCGGAAAATCTAAATTAACACTGTGATTAAGACGCAGGAGATAAAAAATGGAAAGTTTTGAAGACCGCAAAAATCAGGAACTTACAAGTGCCCTGCAGGATTTTACTGATCAGCACGAAAAGACTCTTAACACATTCGAGGACCTGAACGAAAAACTTCAGCTTCAGAAGAATAATATCGATCAGCTTGAAAGTGATTTAAGTGAGGCGGCTACAGCTCTTGCCGATCTTTACTCTCAGCTGAACGATAAAGAAGACACAGAATAATCCAGATTCAGCAAAAATGAACTGAAAAATGAAAACCATTGCCTCGGCGATACCTGAAGTTATCATAGTAGAACCGAAGGTTCACAGCGACCAGCGCGGTTTCTTTCTGGAATCGTATAACCACCTAAATTACCAGCAAAACGGGATTAAAGCAGATTTTGTTCAGGATAACCACTCTTATTCTGTCAAAGGCACTCTTAGAGGGCTTCACATTCAGACCGGTTCTCACAGCCAGGCAAAATTAGTAAGGGTTGTAAAAGGGGAGGTTTTCGATGTTGCTGTAGATGCCAGGGCAGGGTCCCCGACCTTCAGCAAATGGGTTGGTGTAAGACTGTCCCAGGACAATTACAGACAGCTTTTTATACCGCGGGGCTTTCTTCACGGTTTTTGTGTTTTGAGCGAATACGCTGACTTTGAATATAAATGCGACAATTACTATAACCGAGATTCTGAATTAACCATTGCCTATGACGATCCGAATATCGGAATTGAATGGCCTATCGAGAATCCGCTGGTTTCTGACAAGGACAAGGCAGGGTTGAAGCTGAGCGAAGTAATGGACAGGCTTACGGAGTATAAAGGTAAAGAGCAGTAAGGTTTATCAGCCTTGTTTTTTATGAAAATGTCTTTATTTAAGAGTGATTTATGATCGTTGGAACGGTTAAGGAAACTAAAGCCCACGAATATCGAGTCGGGCTTACTCCTTCATGTGTTAAAGCTTATAGTCTGAACGGCCATTCGGTACTGGTTGAAAAAGACGCCGGCCTAAATGCTGGATTTGAAAACGGTGAATATGAGGCTTCGGGGGCGAAGATTACAGATACAGCTGGTGAGATATTTGGCACTGCTGATATGATAATCAAGGTTAAGGAGCCAAACCAGTCTGAGTGCGATATGCTCAGGAAAGGACAGATACTTTATACATATCTTCATCTTGCGGCTTCGCAGGAACTAACCGAGTCGCTTCTTGGCAAGCAGGTTAAGGGCGTAGCTTACGAGACCATCGAGTCTGATGACCATACACTACCGCTGTTAAAGCCTATGAGTGAAATAGCGGGCAGGCTCGCTGTTCAGGAAGGTGCCAAGTATCTTGAAAAACCTTTCGGGGGCAGTGGAATTCTGCTGGGCGGTGTTCCGGGCATAGAAAGGGGAAAGGTAGGCATCATCGGAGCAGGGACAGCAGGTACGAACGCCTGTAAAATGGCAGTTGGTATTGGAGCAGATGTAACAGTGCTTGATCTTAGCGCAACGAGACTTGCTTATCTTGATGATATTTTCGGCAATCAAATTACGACACTTTACAGCAATCAGACCAACCTGGAGA
>CAZAYB010000121.1:0-9097 GCA_964489215.1 uncultured Pirellulales bacterium | reverse complement strand
AGGAGTTAAATATGTACGCTGTAATAGAAAATGGTTCAAAACAGTATAAAGTTTCAAAGGGAGATGTTATAAACATCGAGCTTACAGAGGTGGCACCCGATGCGAAAAATATTGAGCTGGATAAGGTACTTTTTATCAGTGACGGCAAGGACATAAAAGTCGGCACACCGTATCTTGAAGGGGCAAAAGTGGTGGCCAGCTTTAAGAAAACTGCCGGGGATTCTGTTGTAAAAGGCCCGAAACTTTACCCTCTGCATTTTAGAAGAAGAAAAAACAGTTCCAGAAAAATCGGACACCGGCAAAAATATTTGCAGGTAATGGTAGATAAGATTGAGGCTTAACGGCTTATAAGCCTTTGAGGAAATGGCGGGCTTAGTTGATTATTTCGACTAAGCCTTTTTTTATGTGCTTTCATCTCTTTCCAGGCTCTGGCCATGGCGGTATTTATGCCCGAAAAGGCATTTGGCACGTTTAGACCAGGCATCAGGCCCTCTCGATCGAAAATAGGCAAAAGACTCATCCCGTACAAGGTGGCTTGTTATAGCTGCACGGTCACGCGGATTTGGTATTTCAGTGATCATCTGACTGCATGTGTTGTCGAGAACCTTTAAAAAGTTCTCATGGGCAGGAGTGAACATTTTCCTTAGTTTCTGTAATGTGTAATTGTAATATTCTGCACATGAACCGGTGTGACTTATCGCCATCAGAATATTTGAGCATTTTATTATATCAGGAATATCAAAGTCACTTTCCGCTTTATTGTCAATATTCAGACAGAGAATATCAAGCAGTTCGCAGTCTTTCTGTATCTGGTTATTCAGTTCTTCACTGATGCTCGCTGCTATTGAAAAAAACGCTCCGGAAAGGTAATGCCTTGAGTAATTGCTTATGATAAGTTCCAGTTTTTCATCTTCACAAACCCTTTCAAGCTGAGGAGTTACAAGTTCGGTCACAACAACCAGCCGGGCACCGCAGTCCCTGAAAAAACTTATAAACTTAATCGCTGCTGATGAGTTGCCTATTATTACCACTTTGCTTTTATTAAGCTCAAGGTATATAGGTAGTTTAGCCATGATAGTCTATTTTATACGATTATTTTATTTTGGCAAGTAGTAAAATTACCTAATTTAGATAAGAAATGTCCAGCTTTTGCGACTTTTTTAGTTGACAATATCCCAAAATCGATGTACTATATATTGTCCACATTTCATGAGGGTTACAGACCCTTAATTAGTTTTATGCCTTAGGATCAGTATATATTGTGATCTTTTAGTAAGGAGAATGGGTGATGATTACCAGCAGTACTTTTAAATGCGTAGACTGTCTATGCAAAAAACGGGCTTTTTTAACACTTTTAATGCTTCTTTTTGTGTCCATAACCGCACATGCAAAGGTTATTTACGTCAATCCGGACACTGACCCTAATATCGTCGACCCCAACGGCTTAAGCTGGTCTAACGGCCACAGAAAAATCGCTCAGGCGGTCGCGCAAGCCGAAGATAATGACCAGATATGGGTAAAGGCAGGCATATATCTCGAAAATGATATAGAAATTTATAATGCCGTTACAATTATGGGCGGTTTTGCAGGGGACGAGACCAGTCCCAGCCAAAGAGATATTGAAAATAACATAACAATTCTTGACGGCCAGGAAAGCGGGAGAGGTTTTTACAATTACGATAATTTTACTCTCGAGGATTTTGTTATCCAAAACTGCAAGGTAACCGAGGACAGCGGGGCGGGTATTTTCAACACTGGAACTGAAATGATTATCCGATACTGTACCTTCAAAAATAATGTTGCCGACAGGTTCGGAGGCGCCATCTGCAATTACAGGTCCGGACAAACAGCAATAACAGGTTCAGTTTTTATTGCCAATGAATCTGTGATACTTGAAGGCGGGGCGGTTTATTCACTCGAAACAGATATAAGCATCAGAGGGTGCAGCTTTTATTATAACAAAGCTCCGCTCGGCGGGGCGGTCCGCAACCATTTCACCGTTGCCTCTATCACAATTTGCGATTTCCTTAGTAATGAATCCACCGAAAAGGGCGGTGCCATATCCAATAAGGACAGCGTAACCAATATTGAACATTCAAGGTTTTACGGAAACGCTTCTGAACTTGGCGCCGCGATAAGCAGTAAGGGATTTGCCTGTTCGACATACACGTACAACAATGTTTTGGTCGATAATACAGCAGGTACCGGCGGGGCCATATATAACGATCAGGCACTGTTGGAATCCGTAAATGACACCATAACCGCAAACTCTGCTGATACCGCTGCCGGTATTTTCAACGGAGGTACAACCGGCGTAGCTGATGTTACAAACGGCATACTCTGGGCGAACAGCGACAATAACGGAACAGATTATTCGGCCCAGATAACTTCATCTGCCGGTCTGGTCAGTTACAGCTGCATTCAGGGCGGAGGAGGCAGCGATAATAACATTGGACTGGACCCTATGTTCACCGCTCAGGCTGATGACGGCGGTGACGGATGGGCAGACGACCCAGATACTGACCAGACAGATGAATCCGCAAACGATAATTTCGGTAACTATAAACTCCTGTGCGGATCGCCATGTGTAGACGCCGGCGACAATACTGCCGTCCCTCCGGGAGCTTCGCAGAACAGGTTCCTCGATGACTGGCTCACAGAGGATACCGGCAACGGCCAGCCTCCAATCGTTGACATGGGTGCTTTCGAATTCGAAGGATGTCCCGGCCAGGTACACATTACCAACCCTGAGTCTGATGAAAGCATAAGAGCCCAGTCGCAGTACACAATCCAGTGGCAAAGCGGAGGCGGTGTCGGTGACATACTCGTCGAGTTTTCTGACGACCTCGGCGAAACATGGCAGATGCTGACCAGCCAGGCTGTTGCCAATAACGGCTCATACACCTGGGAAGTTCCGAAGATACACTCTGATACATGCCTGATAAAAATACAGGATGTAAACGATGTTGATATAACCGACACCAGCTTGGCTTTTTCAGTGTTTGACCCAAATGCTGTTAAGCTGATTTATCCTGATGGAGGCCAAAAGCTTCCTGGCGGGAAATCCTTGTATGTCACATGGGAAAATTCAGGACAAAATCCAGTCAAATCTGAGTATCGAACTTACAATCAGGTTGTCGGCTGGTCAGACTGGAACGTTATCGAGCCTGACACAATCGGAAACACTGCTCCCTGGACTCCTCTCCAGCGAAGCTATCATACGGTTCAGCTTCGAGTCAGCGATGCACATTTACCGGACGCCTTTGACATTAGTGACCCTTTGCTCATTTTCAACTGTCATGAAAGCTGGATTCAAGGCGATTTTAACGGTGACTGTGTCGTGGACCTTACCGACCTTGTAATTCTCAACGATACCTGGCAAAAGGGTCAGGGCGATACAGCTTTCAATCCCGTTTGCGATATCTCCATCCCGCAGGATGACCGGATAACTATGAGCGATTTCCTTGTCTACGCCGCTAATTGGCTCAAGCTGAGCAATTCGATAGGTCCCGACCTGGACCATTCTTCTTATGTCGACATGGATGATATGGCCATGATGTTCGATAACTGGCTTGCCGGCCAAACACTTGACGTACTTCTTCCCGATGCAGTTACCGTCGGCGACCGCTTCGGTTTTTCTCTCGATAACCACCAGGATACCGCTGCAATAGGAGCATGGACAACAGACCGCGACAAAGGGACGGTTTATATTTACAAGCTGATTAACGGTCAATGGCAGAAAAGTTCTCAGATTGTATCTGACGACGTACAAAACGGCGACCTTTTCGGTTCCTCTGTTGCTGTTGATGGTGACTATATACTCGTCGGTGCTTACGGGGACGATAACGACACCGGCTCTGCATATCTGTTTGGGCAAAATGACCAGAACTCGGTTGTTGGTCAGATTTTTAAAATTAACGCTTCTGACAGTCAGCAGGACGACCTTTTCGGTATTTCCGTTGCAATTGACGCTAAAAACATCCTCATCGGTGCACAGGGTGATGACCAGGACTATTCAAACGCAGGCTCGGTTTACGCCTACAGATTGGATGAAAACGACAATCTGGCTGATGAGTTAAAAATCACCGCTGTTGAGCAGAACCTTGACGACTTTTTAGGCTGTTCAGTTGCAATTGACGGCCAATGGGCCTTTGCTGGTGCTTACGGGGACGATGATATGGGCGAAAATTCCGGTGCTGTTTATGTCTGCAAACAGGCTCTTGTGCCCGAGGACCCGCTTTGGGTTAAATTTGCAAAACTGACCGACCCTAACGGCACCGGCGGTGAAAATTTTGGCTTCAGTATAGCTGCGCAAGACGGTTACATGATAATCGGTGCAAAAGGGGACAATTTCGAAACTGGCTCAGCCTTCATTTACAAATACGACCAGGACACCGAACAATGGATGCTTATGCAAAAGCTTACTCCTTTTGACGGCCAAACAGGGGACCAGTTCGGATGGTCCGTCGATATTAACGCCGATTACGCAATAGTAGGTTCACAGTATAACCAGGACACAGGCAGTGCATACCTCTACTTTAGAAACAACGACGTATGGGAAGAAAGGGCAAAACTCTATGACGTTGACGCTTTGTCAGATGACAGGTTCGGTTCAGCGGTTTCCCTCGACAGCGAATTTGCATTTATTGGTGCAAATTTCGCCGATACTTCAGTCATCGACAGCGGCCTGGCTTATGTCTTCTCGCCGGTTGATTTTTACAGCTGCGACATGAACGGTGATTATTATATCGACTTTGCTGATTTCGTTATTTTTGCACAGCAGTGGATAAAATAAGCTGACCGTTAAACAGTTTTTATTGCTTTTAACCGGGCTGTCAGTCCCTGATTCGACAGCCCGGCTTCTATAATAAATCTGCCCAGACTTTTGCCCAAATTTTGTAAACTTCATTTACCATTCTTGATTTATGAACCATGCTGTGTTAAATTGCCTGTTTTGAAAGATGCTTTTCGTACCAGAATAATATATTCATCTGAAAAGACAGCAATGACACAGTCCAATGAAATAAAGATAAGTACGCCTCTTGATGAAGACACGGTTGCTCGCCTTCGGGCAGGCGACAAGGTCCTTTTATCAGGCACGTTATATACCGCAAGAGACCAGGCCCATAAAAGGCTGTGCTGCGCAGTAGAGGCAGGCCGGAATCCAGCTTTTGAATTAAAAGGGCAGGTCATATACTTTGTCGGCCCAACACCTGCACCCCCTGATCACGTAATAGGCGCCGCTGGACCTACCACATCATCCAGAATGGACAGCTTTACACCTGTTTTGCTTAAGTCAGGTTTGAAAGCCACCATCGGAAAAGGATACAGAAATGACGAAGTCGCAGAAGCATTGCAGAAATATAAAGCCGTGCATTTTTCTGCCATAGGCGGCGCAGGAGCTTTGTTAAGCAGGCACATAAAAGCCGCTCAAATCATTGCCTATGAGGATTTACAGACAGAAGCGGTGAGAAAACTCACAGTGGAGGATTTCCCGCTCGTTGTCGCTTATGACTCCGTTGGCGGGTGTGTTTACAAAGGATAATTATGGACAGAGAAAAAATAAAGGAAATAGCCGCCAATGCAATGGCATCAAGAAAGGCGATGATGACCCGCGAAAAGGGATACTTTTACTATCACAATCAAAGGGTCGCAAAACTCGCGCTGAAGATATTGAAGCAAATTAAAACAGCGGACAAGGATAAACAGGATATCGTTTACGCAGGCGCATGTCTGCATGATGTTTGCAAGGATATCGAGCCTCACTGGCAAACGGGTGCTCATCTCGTCAAGTTCCTCTTAAAAGGAGTTTGTCTTAAAGATGAGATAAAGGATATATCGCTCATTATAAAAATGCACAGTCAAAGGCAGCAGAAGGATTTGCCTGATTTCGTAAAGGTCGTTCAGGACGCCGACAAGATTGAGCACTTCGGAACATCGGAAGTTTGGCTCCAGTTCCTCTACAGGGCTTACAATGAACAGACTGCTGACGATGCTCTTTCGTATTGGAAAAAGGAATATCCTGCTCTTGTTAAAAAGGCGGGAAACACCCTGAATTTTGATATATCAAGGGAAATATTTGACGACAGAGTCAAATTCTTTTGGACCTTTGTCGACAGATTTGAAAAAGAGTTGAATGGTGAATGTTAATTAGCAGCTTTAAGGCTGTCTGTGATTACTGCTTCTAAGACAGGCTTAATTATTTGAAGGGATCATAATTTGAAAACTGCCTTGATAGGTTTAATGCAGTCGGGCAAAAGCACCTTGCTCGCCGCCGTTAGTGGTAAAGAACCCCCGGCTATGGGAACCGCAAATATCGAAGAAGCGGTCGTGCCCGTCCCGGATGAACGTCTGGAATGGCTTACAGATTTATACAAACCAAAAAAAACCGTTCAGGCAGCAATAGACTGTGTGGACGTACCGGGCTTTTCATTTACTGACGACGCAGGAAGAAACGCCGCAAGAAGGCTGATAGACAAGATCAGGACTGTCGATATGTTCGTCGTTGTCGTAAGGGCCTTCCAGGATAAGGCCGTGGTGCCGTATAGAAACAGGATAGACCCTGTCGCTGACCTTAATGAGCTTTTCACCGAAATGCTGCTCGCAGACCTTGAGCTGGTAACTACACGTATAGAAAGACTTGAAAAGGAAGTCCATAAGCCTACAAAAAACCAGGCAAGGGACAAGGACGAATTAAACCTTCAGCGAAAACTACAGGAAGGGCTCGAACAGGAAATACCAGCAAGCGAGATCATTGAAAACCAAAAGGAACATGCACTGATTAAATCTCTCGGACTTTTGACGACAAAGCCGATTATGGTTGTTGTCAATGTCGGTGAGGACCAAATTAATGAAAAAATTGACCTTGGCGACCAAATCAATCAAAAGTTCGAGATTGTCAATCTTTGCTGTTCCATGGAATACGAGCTTTCAATGCTCGACGAACAAAGCAGATCAGAATTCATGGCCGATTTGGGAATCGAAACTCCTGCGGTTGTACAGTTTGTACAAAGCTGTTACAAAACAATGGGCCTTATCAGCTTCCTGACAGTAGGCTCTGACGAGGTACGTGCATGGACTATTGAAAATGGAACCACAGCACTTGACGCCGCCGGAAAAATTCACAGTGATATCAAACGCGGATTTATTCGCGCAGAAACAATGTCATATCATGACCTCAAAGAGCTTGGCGATGAAAAAGCGGTTAAGTCAGCAGGTAAAGCTCGCCTCGAGGGCAAAACATACCAGGTTCAGGATGGAGATATAATCAATTTCAGATTTAACGTATAAGGTATCAAAATGAAAAATATGAAAGCAATGGTGCTTACGGATATCGGCAAAATGGAACTCACTGATTGGCCCATGCCCGAAATTGATAAAGACCAGCAGATGCTTTTGAAAGTTAAAAAAGTAGGAATATGCGGCAGTGACGTTCATTATTACGAAACTGGCAGAATTGGGGAAAATGTTGTAAAGTTCCCATATCTTGTCGGCCACGAATGTTCCGCAGTTGTGGAAAAGGTCGGTAAAGGGGTAAAAAAATTAAAGCCTGCCGACCAGGTCGTCGTTGACCCTGCTGCATGGTGCGATAACTGCGACCAGTGTAAAATGCAAAGGGAAAATACCTGTCGAAACCTTACTTTCCTTGGCACACCGGGCCAGGGTAATGGATGTCTGTGTGAATATATTGTCATGCCCGAAAAAAGCTGCTTCCCTGTAAATGACCGGATGACACTCGAACAGGCCGCTTTGTGCGAACCGTTTACTATAGGCCTTTACGCCGTCAAGCAGTCAAAAGCCGCACCAGGCTGCAAAATTGCAATACTCGGAAGCGGACCAATCGGTTTAAGCTGTATGAAAGCTGCCATGGCCTATGGCGTTACGGATATTTACATGACCGAAAAAATTCCCGAACGGATAAAAATGGCAACTCAAAACGGCGCTTTGTCCGTACACAATCCCGATGAAACTGATATTGTTGAGGACATTTTAGCTAACGTCCCGACCGGCCTTGACATTGTATACGAATGCGCAGGCAAGCAGGAAACAATCGACCAGGCTGTAAAGCTCTTAAGACCAGGCGGAACCTTGATGCTTATCGGCATACCCCGCGAAAAAAAAATATCTTTTTTCATTGATTCTATAAGACGCAAGGAAATAACAATCGTAAATGTCAGAAGGCAAAACAGAGCATCTCAAGAAGCCATCGAATTGGTTGCAGACAATAAGGTCTCGCTGGACTTTATGGTAACACACAGATACTCTCTTGAGGACGCCCCAAAAGCCTTTGAGCTGTTAAAAGATTATAAAGACGGAATCGTTAAAGCGATTGTGAGTCTCTGATTAATGTTGAAAGCTTCCATAATAAGTATTGGTAACGAACTCTTAAACGGCAAAACCGTCGATACCAACTCCGCTTACCTGGCCCAAAGATGCTTTAATATTGGTATTGAAGTTATCGCCGGCTATGCAGTCGGAGATGACATCGAAAACATAGCCCAAAAGTTAAAATACGCTCATCTGCAAAGCGATATCATTCTTGTTACAGGCGGCCTGGGCCCTACAGATGATGACATAACAAGACAGGCTGTTGCAGAGTTTGCAAATAAAAAACTCATATTCAGACAAGAGCTCTTTGAGAACTTAAAAGCATTCTTTGAAATGCGAAGCATTAATATGGCTCAAAAAAACCGCTCCCAGGCATTCCTTCCAGATGGTGCCCGGGCACTGGAAAACTCCCTCGGCACCGCACCCGGTTTTATGCTGACCATCGACCAAACAACCCTTTTCGTAATGCCGGGCGTCCCTGCGGAAATGAAGAACATGTTCGAAAATATAATACTACCGCGGCTAAGAAAAATCGCAGGATCTGCTTATATGACCAATAACACCCTCAGATGCTTCGGCGCCGGCGAATCAACCATTGCAGACATGCTCGGAGATATGATGGCCAGGAACAGAAACCCCCTGATAAACTGTACCTGCGGAGACGGAGCAATTACTCTCCATGTCATCGCAAGGGATGATGACCGCAGAAAAGCGCAGCAAATGGCTGAAAAAGACATTAATACCCTCAAAAACATACTCGGCGACCTCG
>CAZAYB010000120.1:4503-9310 GCA_964489215.1 uncultured Pirellulales bacterium | reverse complement strand
GTATTTTCCTGAATTTACCCTATTTTTGCTAATTTAGCTATCTTAACATTGCCGATAGCTTTTACATGGCAATTAAATTATCTAATTTTACGGAGAATAACGATATGGAGACACAGGTTGTTGAACAGCGTAAGGATGTGCGTTCTGATCTTAGCTGGCCGGTTAGCGTCTGGCTCCCGGAGGCAAACAGGTTCTTTAACGGAAGAAGCGTAAATATCAGCAAAGGCGGCGTCATGGTAAACATGCCAATGACCACACCCGTAAGGTCCGGACACGAAGTAGAAATCAATTTCCCCCGAACCATGAGCCTGGCAAAGCAAAAAGGACAATACGCAAGAATTAAAACAGGAAGGGTCGTAAGGGTTGAAAGAAGCAACATGCTTCAGGGCGGCAGTATCGGAATGGCCGTTAACTTCAACGAATAAAACCTTAAGAACCTCCTTAAACCTTCTCGCAGATCCCGCACTCTTGATGAGTGGGCTTATCATAAATTCTGGCCGGTGCGTCTAAAAACCGCCGGCCCGTTTTATGCGCCTTTCATCCCCTCACCCCCTAACCAAACAACCAAAGCCCGCAAATAACACAAAAAACCTATGTATTCTTACCGCAGCACTTCTTATATTTCCTGCCGCTTCCGCAAGGACAAGGATCATTCCTGCCCACCTTAGGACCCTGCTTGACTATCTGCTTAGGCTTATCGGTCTTTTGCGGAGCCGTAGCTGCCGCCCTTTGACGCTCTGCCATTGCGAACTGATCAACCTGGTCATGAGATGACGAGGAAACGTTCCAAACGCTCTTTGTCCTGGTACCTGCATCAAGGCGAACCTTGAATATCGTATCGGTAACCTTATCCTCGATCTGGTCAAGCATCTCGTTGAACATCCGGAAACCTTCCTGCTTATACTCGATACGGGGATCCTTCTCTGCGAAAGCGCGAAGGAATATACCCTCCTTCAAATGGTCCATCGCGTAAAGATGGTCTTTCCACGCTGTATCGTATATCTGAACAAGAACATACTTTTCAAGATCGCAAAGCTCCTTCCGCATAAACCTCTCTGCCGCCCGCGTAACTCTGTCCCTGAAACTGCCGTCCCCCTCCCCGTCTTCATGCTCAGCTTCGATATCCGCATCAAAACGCTCACTCGCCCACTTCGCTATGCTCTCGGAATCCGTCTCAGAGGAAAACTTGCTTTCGATTATTTCCGTCAACTTCCCGTTGAAATACAACCTGCTCAGATCAAGAAGAGTCCTTTGAACATCACCAGGCTTCATCTCCTGAAGTCTGTTCGGGTCCATCTCTGTATCATATTTCTTCTTAGCCCATTCCGCAAGCGCCTCAAAACCGTACAGACCCGCCGCTCGGGGCCCGTAAGCCATATTCATCGCAAACTCGACCGGGTACTCTATCTGACGCTGATTATACTTATCCGAAACCGCACTCTTAAGCGAATCGACTATCTGGTCGGCATTCTTACCCTCCAGCTTCTCTGCGGTAAAACCCTTAATATCAAACTTCAGCGAAGCCCACTGAGCAAACATCCTCAGCGAGTAATCTTCCTTGACAAACTCGGTCAGCTGAGAACAATCCCTCGAATTTATCTGCTCCTTAACTGCCTCGTTTATCGTCTCCTGAATCTGTTCGGGGTCCATGTGACGAAGCTTACCTGCGGTAAGACCAGCACTGAACCTGCTCATTGCCCACTTGCAGAGACCGTCAATATTCCAGCTCCTGCGGTCCTCATAATCCTCAAGATACTCACCAAGGGTTATCTCAATATCATTGAACGCACTGCCCAGTGCCTCAAGCTTTACCTGATGCTCGATCTCGTCAACATTAAGACCCTTTACCTGTCCAGGCTCAATTTCAACGCCGAAACTGCTCCTGGCCCACTCACATATACACCGAACCGGGTAATCCTCTGCAAGTATCGTCTCCCTGCTCTTTTCGATAACATCATCTATCATCTCTTCGATGATGCCCTTCAATCCCTCACCCTCAAGAATCTTACGCCTGCGGGAATAGAAAATCTTACGCTGATAATCCATAACCTCGTCATATTCAAGCAGACTCTTACGCTGTTCGAAGTTACGCTCCTCAACCTTCTTCTGAGCCTTCTCGATTCCCTTGCTTATCCGGGAATGATATATAGGCTCACCTTCCTGCCAACCAATAAGAGACAGTGCCTTTATTGTCCACTCCGGCGCAAATATCCGCATAAGGTCATCTTCAAAACTAAGGAAAAACACACTGCTCCCTGCATCCCCCTGCCTGCCCGCTCGACCACGAAGCTGATTATCAATTCGCCTGGACTCATGACGCTCGGTACCGACAATATGCAGACCGCCCATTTCCGCAACACCATCTGCAAGCTTAATATCCGTACCTCTGCCTGCCATATTAGTCGCAATCGTAACATTGCCGTAAGTCTTGCCGTCCCTGCCCGTATGCTGAAAACCTGCCTTCTCAACTATCGAAGCCTCTCGCTGATGCTGTTTAGCATTGAGCACCTCATGCTCAAGACCGTATTTCCTCGTTAAAGCACCCGATATAGCCTCACTCTTTTCAATACTTACTGTACCAACAAGCACCGGCCTGCCTGATGCGCTTATCTCATGAATCTCATCGACAATCGCATCAAACTTCTCCTTCATCGTCTTAAATATAAAGTCGTTACGGTCATCACGAACACAAGGCTTGTTAGTCGGAATTACCACAACCTCAAGCTTATATATCTTCATAAATTCTTCAGATTCGGTATAAGCCGTACCCGTCATTCCCGATATCTGACCGTAAAGCTTGAAAAAATTCTGCAGCGTTATCGTCGCAAGAGTCTGGGTCTCTTCCTTAACCGCCACATTCTCCTTAGCCTCAACTGCCTGATGAAGACCGTCAGACCACTGCCTCCCGTGCATCAGTCTGCCGGTAAACTCATCGACAATAACAACCTTGCCGTCAATTACAACATAATCCTTTTCCCGCTCGTAAATTATATGAGCACGAAGAGACTGCTCGAGCAAATGAGGCCAGTCCATATTGGAACCGGTAAAAAATGACCCTATCTGCGCAATCTCCTGAGCAGCGCCAATACCCTCATGAGTCATGTGAACACTCTTGCGCTCCTGCTCTATCTCATAATACTGTACCGCCTTGCCAAGCTGCTCATTAGCCCTGGAAAGTTCCTCTTCAAGCTGACTGATCCGCTTTTGAGCTGCTTCGATTCGCCCCGAATCCTTTTTCTTCTTAGCATCGCTAAGCTCCCCGTTAGCGTTGGATATCGCACGTTCTGTAGAATCTATCTTGTTTTTGGCACGTTGATAATCGCCGTGAAGATTTATCAGCTGCCTGGCAACTGAGTCCGCTTTCTTATATCGGCTAACATCATCAACCGCAGGACCTGATATTATCAAAGGCGTCCTCGCCTCATCGATAAGAATAGAATCAACCTCGTCAATAATACAGTAATCCAAAGGACCCTGAACCATATCCTCGATCGAAACCTTCATATTATCACGAAGATAATCGAACCCGAACTCATTATTCGTACCATAGCAGACATCACAGCCGTACTGCTCTTTACGCTCAGTACCGCGAGTATCCATATCCGCCTGTATCGCTCCGACACTAAGCCCAAGCAGCTCATAAACAGGACGCATCCACTCTGCGTCCCTCTTGGCAAGATAATCGTTAACGGTTACGATATGAACCTTCTTACCCACAATATGCTGCATATAAACAGGCAATGTAGCAACAAGAGTTTTACCCTCTCCTGTCGCCATCTCCGCTATCTTACCCTCATAAAGAACAAGACCCCCAACAAGCTGAACGTCAAAATGACGCATCTGCAAAGCACGCCGAGCTGCCTCACGAACCACAGCAAAAGCCTCTGCGAGAAAATCCCTGGGCTTTTCACCCTTAGAAAGCCTGGACCTGAACTCCTCTCGCTTGCCCTTAAGCTCCTCATCGCTTAATGCCCTGACCTCTGACTCAAAAGAGTTAATGCGGTCTACCATGGACATATATGATTTGACCAGTCTTTCGTTACGGGAACCAAAGACCCGAAGCAGAAATTTTCCTACAGAATCAAGCGCCATTGCCATAAAAACCCCGTTATAAACTTACTAAACTCTGGTTACGTATTCACCCGTGCGGGTATCAACCCGAATCACGTCACCTGTCTTGATAAAAGGAGGCACATTAACACTTAAACCCGTCTCTAATTTAGCGGGCTTATTCTGATTGGTCGCCGTGGCACCCTTAATCTCCGGAGCAGTCTCTTTAACCTCAAGATCAACTGTTGTTGGAAGAGAAACAACAATCGGCTTATTGTCATAAAGACTAACCTGAAGCTGAGTATTGGGCTTAAGATATTTCGGACCGTCACCAAATGCCTCATCATCAAGATAGATCTGCTCATAATTCTCAAGGTCCATAAGAACATGCTCACTGCCGGAAGAATAAAGATACTCATAATTACGCTTATCAAGATAAGCCTCGTCAACGTTTTCATCACTCCGAAGACGTACATCACGTGTCGAACCGTCCTCAAGGCTCTTTAGCTTGGTCTGGTATACCGCACCGCCTTTACCCAGCTTGACATGCTGATAATCAACAATACTGTACAACTTGTCGTCCATTATAATGGTCTGACCTTTTTTCATATCAGAAGCTTTCATGCTTACTCCCTCGTAAAACAATTTTTACATTTTAACACCCTGCAAATAAGCAGGACCAGCACAAACCCAAAAATCGGGAACTAAACTATGACATAAATACAACAGAATGTCAAGTCCACTGATTTTATTACCC
>CAZAYB010000120.1:0-4403 GCA_964489215.1 uncultured Pirellulales bacterium | reverse complement strand
AACTAAACTATGACATAAATACAACAGAATGTCAAGTCCACTGATTTTATTACCCCGCCATCTGAGCCCGCCTTTTCTATCTCCGCCTGGACTTCTTGCGTTTTTTTCTCCTGCCCCCTCCGGAACTTACATGCTTTTCAACAAGCTTGTTAACCGGACTAAGATAAAGATGCCTGCCAGGAACATTAACCGCTGCTATACGGACCTTCATCTCCTCACCCATCTTAACCTTCTTGCCGCTGTGCTTGCCGACTACTGCCTGAACCCGCTCATCAAAACGCCAGTTATCCATCCCAAGATCCCCAAACTCGATCAATCCCTCGATCCCATACTTCTTACACTGGGCAAAAACTCCAAAATTGGTCAAACCCGAAACCACAACATCAAGATGATCGCCAATATGCTCACTTAACATCTGCAAAACAAGTACAGTCTTAAGCTCAGACTCAGCACCAGCTGCCTGCTGCTCCGTATATGTAATATGACCGCCTATCTCATTAAGAACCTTCTCTGGCAAAACCTCCTCAAGACCTATCTTGCTAAGACGCTGATTTACATAACAATCTATCAGTCGATGGACCAGAAGGTCTGCATATCGGCGTATAGGAGAAGTAAAATGACAATAATGCTTAGATGCAAGAGCAAAATGACCTATATGACCAGGGGAATATTCAGCTCGCTGAAGACTCCGCAATATCTGCATATTTATCGCGTATTCATAACTTTTACCCTTGACCATCTTCAAAAGGTCCTGAATAGCAAACCTGTCTGGTACAGCTGGAAACTTTATACCGCATATATTCACAAAACGAGAAACCTTTTTGCTGCTCGAAGCATCAGGATCCGGATGTATCCTGCGCATAAAAGGAACATTATACCGGTCAAGAAGCGAAGCCACCGCCTCATTAGCCTCCACCATAAACATTTCTATAATAGTATGAGGATAAGAATCATCAGCAGGATGTGCATCCACAACCTTGCCCTCATCATTCATAACAAGCTCAGTCTCCGGCAAATCAAGATGAAGCATACCGTTCTTTTCCCTGCGCTTCTCAATCGCACGGGCAAGAGTCTCCATATCCTTCAAAAGACAGACAACCTCACCGGCAACACCCTCGGCTTTACCCTTAAGTATCAAATCGGCCTGCTCATACGTCAGCCTCTTGCAGGACGAGATTACACTGTTCGCAAACTCAGTGCCCAAAACATTACCAGACCGATCATAAGTTATATAAACACTCTTAGCTAAACGCTTTACACCAGGAGCCAGACTGCATATCCCGTTACTCAACACCTTAGGAAGCATAGGAATAACCCGCCCGGGAAGATAAACGCTGTTGCCCCTCGAATAAGCCTCCTTGTCAAGAGCCGTATTTTGACCAACAAATGCACTCACATCAGCTATATGAACTCCAAGAATCCAGCTGCCCCCGCTGGTCTTCTTAAGACTTATAGCGTCATCAAAATCCTTGGCGTCAGGAGGGTCAATAGTAACCAATACCTCATCGCTGATATCATCACGCTCAGGATAATCCTCTGCTGAAAACTCAGATGCCGCCCTCTTCGCCTGCTCTATACAATCCTCCGGAAACTCGCCAGGCAATTCATACTGCTCGATTATAGACTCGATCTCCGCCTCATACATACCAGACTTACCAAGAACACGGGATATAACACCCCGGGCACCAAGTTCCTCTGTCGGATAATCCACTATATCAACAACAACCTTATCATCTGCCCTCGCATCAGAAGCAGAAACATCCATTATCTCCACCGGCTCGATAAAATCATTGCCGTCAGGCTCCACAACCCAATCTTCATAATACTTCTTAAGGGTACCTACAATACTGCTTTGACCCCTTTCGACAATATCGACAACACTGCCCCTGCTCTTACCGCCCCCACCTCTGCTGCTTTTCATTACCTTCGCTACTACTGTATCACCCGTCATCGCACCGCCTGAACTGCCCCTGCTGATATATAAATCTCCGTACTGATTAGGTTTAACAGGGGCAACAAAACCAAAACCCCGCGGATTGGCAGTATATGTACCAATTATTCGGTTAGCCATCGGCGGCAAATTAACAACCCCCTTAGAACCCACAACAACCTGACCATTATGATGAAGTTCGTTAAAAGCACTGCGGAACTGCTCATATTTACCATCCTCAATATTAAGCTCATCTGCGAGCCTGCGAAGCTTAACCGGACGATAATCACGCCTTGAAAGATACCTGAGAATTTGCTTTTTATACGCTTCCATAAATTCCGGACATAAAACAATACGCCTAGCCGAAATACATATCGACTAAGCGCATTTCAATTTTAACCTCAAACACTGATAAATAACCCCAACACCTCTGAAAATTCATTTCAAACAGCTTATAAATCCTCGCCGCCGTCAAAACAATTTCTCACAGTGCTCCTTAACTTTTTGCCTTAAGCTCATTTAAACGCCTTGAAAGCTTGGACTTAAGCCTCGAAGCGGTATTCTTGTGCATCGTGCTGGTCGAGGCTACCTTATCAAGTCTTCGAACTGTCTTTTTATATTCCTGGCTGGCCTTTTCAACGTCGCCCAAACTCACAGCTTCCTCAAAATGCCTGATCTGAGTCTTGACCATGCTCTTGCGGGCCCTGTTTGTTGCCCGGCGCTTGGCGTTTTGCCTGACTCGCTTTTTGGCTGATAACGAATGTGCCATTTTTTCTCCTGATAATACTGTTAATTTTTTCTAAAATACTCCTGCTTCATCCTGCAGAATCCATCATTATCTACTAATCATTCCGATTTGTCAACCTTTTCTCGTAATTTATCTACCCTCGAACCCACATCCTGAAAAGAAAAGTCCAGCTGAGCAAGCTTCCTGTACACCGAAAGGGCCTGAGAGTACTTCTTATCCTGCTCAAGGCTCCTGGCAAGATTATAACGGATTTCCTTGGCAATATTCGAATCCTTAACCTTGCATATCTCCAGTGCCTTTTCAAATATTTCCGTCGCGTCTTCGTACCAACCCTTCATAAAAAAGCAAATACCCGTCTTTTCCATCGCCCTGACCTTCATTTTAGGGTCCTTCTGGGCATCCTGAAGATACGGTATCGCACCGTCAAACTCCTTGTTCATTATAAGACGAAGACCGTACTCATATTTCAGACTAAGGTCCGTCGGATAATGCTCGATACATTTTTCATAATGCTCAAGCTCGATAACAGCAAGCTGAGAAAGCTTCTTATTCAGCTTTGCCTTAATCTCACCATCAGATGGTTTTTCACGCAATTGACCCCGAAGCCTCCTTATCTGACGCTGAAGCTTCTTTATCTTCAAATCGCCCTGCAAACGCCTGAAACTGAAATCGCCGTATTCTGCATAAGCCTTCTCCAGAATGTCCATAGCCTCAGAAAAAGCTTCCTCATCTGACGTATCACTAAGAGCGTTGGCAAGCCGGACAATATTAACCGTGTTCTTTTCCTTCGCAAGTGCTTCCCTGGCCCTGTCAACCGCCTTCTTGCGATACTCAGGGCTCCTGACTGAACTCTGCTCTGACTGCAACAGCTCCTGAGAATCACGATCCTTGATAGAATTGCGAAAATCCCCATCCTGACCGTATTTACCGTCCTGAACTGTCATCTGGGCCGTCAAATCACGAAGCTCATCCTTAAGAGCGTCATCATTGCTCTTAATTTCAAGTGCCTTTTTGCAGGCAGATACCGCTTTCGAAAAAAACTGCAATGAAGTATAAGCGTCCTTGAGAAGGATAAAACTCGAAAAAGATGGCTTATCAGACTCGCTCGCTGCATCAAAAAGCAAATCTGCCATCCAAAGAGCTGTCGAACTGTACCCCCCCGCCAAAGCCGCCTTAAGCAATGACTCCGCATAACCTGTATTATCGGGGTCCTTGGCAAGAAGATACTCTGCGTTAAGCATCTCATCAAGAGCCGTCTTACCTCCATGATGAGCCATTTTATCCTTAATTGTAGGCTTTTTACCCCCCTTGCCCTGCCTGATAAGAGACAAACGACGCAATGCCTTATGCCCCTCCTCAACCGCATCCGGACCATGACGCAATCCCTCTATAAACATATCGATCGCATAATCGAAATTGTCCGTTATCGCAACCTCCTGGCCGCGCTCGAAAAAAGCCCTCGCTTTTTCCATATTATTTTCATCGCCTGTCTGTAGCATAACCACACTTATTGCCTGTTCACCGGATAATATTAAAGAAACTTGATTTTAACTGAAAATCTGTAATTTTGTCAACAAATAAATACTTGCCCGCCCCATGGCTCTGTGTTATAAGAAAGCTCTTAAGCAGCCCTTATACGAAATCATTAGGACTGCTCTGATAATAACTTTTGAAAGGCAAATAGAAAATTTTGAATATCAATCTAAAATTAGGAATATTATTATG
>CAZAYB010000119.1:2188-9484 GCA_964489215.1 uncultured Pirellulales bacterium | reverse complement strand
CCCATTGTCTTCGTGAAATTCAGACTCTACTTCGAAAAAAATACAAATAATAAATGGCTCCTGACCAGAACCGCACTCCTGGAAGTCAACAACAATGACTTTTCATGGTCAGACATAAAGCACGGATATTAGAAAATCCTGATTATTTCTGCGCAAATAAAAAACCGGCCAATATGACCGGTTTTCTTCCTGTCGCTCCTCGGTTTATTTGCTCACGGTCTTGCGGTTCTCAACCACCGTCTCTATCTTTTCAAGTAACTCGCTCAAATCAAAAGGTTTTACGATATAATCTTCTATGCCGCATGCATTGGCCCTGGCAATATCCTGCATCTGGCTGCGGGCCGTCAGCATTATTACTGAAACGCCCTGACCCTCAGGCCTTTGACGAAGTGCCTCAAGCATTTCATGACCATCCATTATCGGCATTATAACATCAAGCAATATCACATCTGGTTTTTCCTTAACCGCAAGATCAAGACCCTCCTTACCATTACTCGCAACACAAACATCATATTCGTTCATCTCCAGCCTGTCCTGCAAAGTCTGAACAATGTTCGGCTCATCATCAACTACAAGTATCTTTACCCGATTTGACTTCTTCTTGAATCCAAGAAACTCAAACATAATACTTCTCCATGAATATTATTGTACAGGCTGTTATTAAATCCTGTTAGAAACGGCTCAATAGACATCAAAAAACACTTCTGACACCTTCCGCTTATAATGAAAACATCGGCAAAATAACAGACCCACAGCAACTAACTTCTGATATTTTTTAAAAATTGCCCGTATTTTTATCAACCCCACCTACTTTTTTATCTCTTTTTTTAATTATCGGAACAAAGATTTACGGAAGCTCTACTGCATTTCTTGACATGCTCTAATATCCATGCAATACAGCTTTTGTCATTTTAACAACCTCGTTCATTTCCTTAACATCATGAACCCTGACAATACTAACCCCAGACATCACCGACAATACTACTGTAGCCGCTGTACCCATCAGACGTTCATCTGCTTTTTGAACATCAGTAATCTCTCCGATAAATCTTTTCCTGCTTGACCCAACAAGAACTTTATAACCGGTTTCAACAAGCTTACCAACATCCCTTAATAGAAGAAGATTATGCCGCGTGGTTTTACCAAAACCTATACCAGGATCTATAAAAATTCGATCACGCCCAACACCAGCTTCTTCAGCCTGTCTCGCCTGCTCCGAAAGATAATCCCGCACCTCCGAAACAACATCTTCATAACGCGGGTCCCTTTGCATATTTAATGGATCGCCCTTCATGTGCATTATTATAACACCTGCCCCATGCTCCCCAGCCAACTCTCTCATGCGGACATCACTCATCCCGGTTATATCGTTAATAATATCTGCACCTGCCAAAATAGCCTCCCTGGCAACCTCAAAACTCCTCGTATCGATGCTGACTGCAACATCACTTTGCTCTTTTATTTTAGCGATTACATCTACACAACGCTTTATCTGCTCATTAGAACTGACTGACTCGGCACCTGGCCTGCTCGATTCCGGACCAACATCAATTATTACAGCTCCATCTGCAACCATTGACAATGCATGATCTACCGCCCGTTCCTTATCAGCAAAACTACCCCCGTCACTAAAAGAATCTGGCGTAACGTTTAGTATACCCATAATCACACAGCCATCGGTAAAATCAATAACACCCCCTTTGAATTTCAAAACTTCACCCAACATCAAAACCTATCCCTTTTAATATACTAAAAAGCCGGTCATTTTCTTCCTTCAGATAAACTTTTGTATTATTAAACTCTCTGCGAACAGGATAATTTTTCCTTAGAGAATCAAAATACTGACCTCTCTGCTCTGCTGACGTTTCCAGATAACGCTTCAACCGCATATAGTCATCACATATATGATAAACCTGGCTGACAACTCCCCTTACAAGTGCCTGCTCATCACCGCTGCCGCTATTAACTTCAATGCTTTTGACAATAGGCTCTGGCAGAAAATCACCCTCCGACTTATCAAAATCAATATCGAAATGCCTGCACATCGCCTCATATATCATCAGCATACCGCGAACCTTACCGTCAAAAGAATAACCCGCTATATGACAAGTTCCGATATCGACCATACCTAAAAGTTCAGAATCTATTACAGGCTCATTTTCCCAGACATCAAGAATAACCCCACCGGCCTTTTTTGACCTTATCCAATCCTTCAAAGCAGCTGTCTTAACAACCGGCCCGCGGGATGTGTTAATAAAATAGGAACCTTTTTTAAGCTTACTTAAAAAATCCTCATCAACAAGATGATAAGTCCTGTCCACCCCCTCCTTTGTCAACGGTACATGAACTGTAATAAAATCACAATCGAATATTTCATCAATCGGACGGTATTTTGAATCTTGTGTCTTTCTTTTCAATGGAGGATCATTAAGTACTGCTGTCATACCAAGAGCCGAAACTCTTTTCTCAACCCTCGAACCAACATTCCCAACTCCGATAATGCCAATTCTTTTCCCTGCCAGCTTGACACCCTTTCGTTTTCCAAGGCTCAAAAGACCCGCAATAACATATTCTGCAACACTGTCAGCATTTGAACCAGGTGCCGATGAAAAACCGATACCTGCCCTGCTAAGATAGTCCTTGTCAATATGGTCAGTACCTATGGTAGCTGTACCTACAAACTTAACCTTGCTCTTATCAAGCAAAGAAGAATTCACCTTCGTAATACTTCTTACTGCCAACGCGTCAGCATCCTTGACAGTATCGAAATTCATATCCCTGCCTGAAATCGTAACCACTTCACCCGCACTCGAAAAACACTCTTTCACAAAGGGAATATTTTCATCAGCAACTATCTTCATATATCAATTCTCCGAAAAATAAAAAAACAACCTGCCATTATACATAAATAAAGAAGGAACCAGAATAAAAAGAAATTACTTTTAAATTTCTAACCAGTGATTATAATACCATTTAATGGCAAAAAAAGCTAAAAAACTTCACTTAACCAGCATAAGTCGGTTTTTCAGGCCTATGGCAACAAAGGCTGGCTCGGCTCCCGGGACAGTAGTTCACATCGGGGAAAAAAAACTTGATAAACCACTTATCACACTGATTCGATACAATCAGCAATCATCTGATAAGGATCATTTCGAAAATATAGATAACCTGAAAACCATAAACGAAAATTATATAAACTGGATTAACATTGACGGCATACATGCCCCATTAATAGAAAAACTCGGTAAAAAATTCAATTTGCACCCTCTGGTGCTCGAAGATGTTGCAAATACATTCCAAAGACCAAAATTTGAAGACTATCAGGACCACCTTTTTATTGTTATTAAAATGCTGTCATGGGACCAGCAAAACACAAGAATAAATACAGAACAGGTCAGTATAATCATCACAGATAATTCTGTAATTTCAATTCAGGAGCAAACCGGTGACGTATTTGATCAGGTCCGAGAAAGAATTAAAACCGACAAGGGAAAAATCAGAAAAATGCCCCCGGACTACCTTGCTCACTGCCTGATTGATTCTGTAGTCGATAACTATTTTTTCATCCTCGAAAAGCTCGGAGAAAAAATAGAAACTCTCGAACAAAAACTTTTTATAGACCCTCAGGATGAAACTGTTATTGATATACATTCTATAAAAAGAGAATTAATATTGCTCAGAAAATCCGTCTGGCCTTTAAGAGAGCTCATAAATGCACTTCAAAAATCAGAATCAAAAATACTTACTCAGGAAGTAAATGTCTATTTCGCAAATATTTATGACCATACCATACAGATAATAGATACCATAGAAAGCTTTCGAGACATGACATCCGGCATGCTCGACATCTATCTTTCAGCAATAAGCAATAAAATGAACGCTGTAATGAAGGTTCTCACTATAATCGCTACCATATTCATTCCCTTAAGCTTTATCGCAGGGGTATTCGGAATGAATTTTCAAAACATGCCGGAATTGAAAATAAGCTGGATGTATCCTCTCGGCTTCTGGGCCTTTATAGCTCTCATAACACTGACAATGCTCATTTTCTTTAAAAGAAAAAAATGGTTATGACTACAGCTTAGCGATTATAATACCGACTACTAATTATAATGAAAAACGACGACAAAACAATATCAAGAGTAAAGAAGCTCACAGAGATGCTAAAGGGTTGCACTACCATGCTCATCATCATGCAGGACAATCCTGACCCTGACTCCATCGCAGCTGCCGTCGCCCTTAGATCACTGGCTAATTCAATCGACTCGATACAATGTTCAATCGCTCATGGCGGGACAGTTGGAAGAGCAGAAAACCGGGCTCTCGTCTCCTACCTCGGACTTAACTTAAGACCAATAGAACAGCTGGACCCGCACCGCTTCGACCTGGTTGCAATGGTGGACACTCAGCCGGGCACAGGAAACAACTCTCTCGACAAAGCCATAACTCCAGACATCGTCATAGACCACCACTCTTACAGAAAGGCAACTCGTCTTTGTCCTTTCACCGATATCAGAAAAAATTATGGCGCCACCGCTACTATTCTGCTTGAATACATGATCGCCTCAAAACTCTTACCCGATGTACCGGTCGCAACTGCTCTGCTATACGGAATTCGTTCGGACACACAGGACCTGGGAAGAGAAGCGTCAAAGCCCGACCTACAGGCCATCGCTCTGCTGTTCACCATAGCCAACAAAAGAATGCTTTCTGAAATACAAAGAGGTCGCGTACACAGACAGTACTTCAAAATGCTTGCTGATGGATTACAAAACGCAAAAGTCCATGGAAAAGCAATAGTAACAAGTCTTGGCGAAATCGAAAACCCAGACATGATAGCAGAAGTAGCCGACCTGCTTCTAAGAGACGATGAAGCTTTGTGGACTTTATGCTACGGGTTTTCTCAGAACAAGGCTCTGTTCTCAATAAGAACATCGGAACCAAACGCAAAAGCTTCTAAAGTAGCAAATTACATCTCTGCAAGAAGAGGAACTTCTGGAGGGCATCAGTCATACGCTGGAGGACAGATACCACTGAAAAAGCAAACAAAGAAAGAGCGATCCGAAATTGAAAAACTGATACCAGAAAAATTTTTGAAAAAGCTCGCTCTCGAAGACCAGACCGCCTGCAAACTCGTATAAATACCCCAAAACTTAATAACCCTGAATATATCTGCAATAATCCCCTTTAACCCCAAACCCCTGCTATTACCTGACCGCAATTTTGACACCTGCCATCAGCAAGTCTTTGCCCTGAAACTCTATACCCCGACCTCTCGACTGCCACCTCCTTACAAGATGGACAATACGTACTTTCACCCCCTATACCCCTCATATTGCCAACATATATATGCTTCAAACCCGCCTCTTTGCCGATATCAACTGCCCTTTCAAGCGTCTTTTGAGCAGTGGGCCCCTTGCCCTCAAGCTTGTATTGAGGGTAAAACCTGCTAACGTGCCACGGTACATCCGAACCTGCTTTATTCGCTATAAAATCCGCAATCTGCCTGAGCTCATCATCACTGTCATTATCACCCGGAATAATAAGCGTTGTAAGCTCAAGCCATATATCGGTATTATTTGCGATATTTACTATCGTCTCAAGAACTGGCTCCAATCTGCCCCTGCAGTACTTACGGTAAAAATCATCATTAAAAGACTTAAGATCAATATTTATTGCATCCAGCCAGCCGGAAACAAAGTCTACCGTTTCCGCGGTCATATAACCATTGCTCACAAATACATTGCCAATACCTCTTGCCTTTGCAATTTTTCCGCAATCAGCCGCAAGTTCCATAAAAATCGTCGGTTCCGTATAAGTATACGCTATACTCGAACAATTACTCTTAACCGCCGCCTCAACAATATCATCCGGCCGGTAACAATTACCCTCAAGCATGCCCTCAACACCCTGCTGACTTATTTGCCAGTTCTGACAAAAATCACATTGAAAGTTACAGCCGGGACAGGAAATTGAAAAACTGCTGCTGCCGGGAAGAAAATGAAACAAAGGCTTCTTTTCGATCGGGTCGGCACTGGCCGCACAAACCTTGTCATAATTAAGTGAATATAGCTTGCCCCCAAGATTTTGCCTGACTTTACACCTACCCGTAAGATCTTCACCTATCAAACACCTATGAGCGCAAAGAAAGCACCTTACCTTGCCGTTTTCCCCTTTGTCACATAACAATGCTTCCTTCATCTTATCTACCTGCACTAACAATCCCCCTAAAAAAAGCTGGAAATCTTCTAAACTCACCACACATTATTATGGATATCTAAATAATTGTCAAATCCCAATCCAATCCCAGGCCCCCTAATCATCCACATGCCCAAAACTCAAAAGCAGCATAACAACACACACAAAACCACCCCCCCCTGCCAGCCCAAATTTAGGCCTCTGCCCAAATGATTTCTCTCTACAAAGTCCAATCTTACGGAACTACCTGCTCATTAACCGGATGAACCAAATTTAAATATGCTCACAATGTCCCAAATTACTGGAATTTCACTTTAATTTTCTTGCAAAACACCTCTGCCAGGTGTAAAGTATCCCGATATCTGCAAATTTTATTAAGTTGAACAAGCTGGAGAGGTGGCCGAGCGGCTTAAGGCAACGGTTTGCTAAACCGTCGTATGGGTATTAGCCCGTACCGCGGGTTCGAATCCCGCTCTCTCCGTTATAGTATCAAATCTAACAGCAAATAAATGTCCTTAATGTCTTCTAATTAGCCCGTTTGGACATAATCTAACCTTGCACAATGATTAAATTACAATATTTATGCTGCTTTTTTTGCGATTAAAACTCCCATTTTACGCCTCAAATTAAAAAAAGTGCCATAAAAACGCTTTTTTTACTGTAAAATCCGGTTTTTATTTCATTACTTACTAAAAAGTACCGAAAAAGAAAGTATGTAAAAGCTTTACGCAAAAGGACTAATCAAATGGCTCAGTTAATAACGCTAATATGCGTTTATGCAGGAGGCTAAAAAAATGGCTAAAGCAAAGAAAAAAGCCGCAAAAAAGAAAAAAACCGTAAGAAAAAAATCAACAAGAAAAGCAGCAAAACGCAAACAGCCCAAAAAGAAAACTGTAAAGCGTAAAAAAGCTGCAAAAAAGAAAACAGCCGGAAAAAAGAAGGCGACCAAAAGAAAAAAGGCTGTAAAACGAAAATCTGCTAAGAAGAAAACCACAAAAAAGAAAGCAACAAAGAAGAAAAAAGCGACCAAAAAGAAAAAGGCCGTAAAACGAAAATCTGCTAAGAAGAAAACCACAAAAAAGAAAGCAACAAAGAAGA
>CAZAYB010000119.1:0-2088 GCA_964489215.1 uncultured Pirellulales bacterium | reverse complement strand
AAAAAGCGGCCAAAAAGAAAAAGGCCGTAAAACGAAAAACTTCTAAGAAGAAAACCGCAAAAAAGAAAGCAACAAGAAAGAAAAAAGTGAAAAAGAAAAAAACTGCCAAAAAGAAGGTAGCTAAAAAGAAAACGGCTAAGCGTAAAACTGCTAAAAAGAAGACCGCTAAGAAAAAAACTGCCGGAAAAAAGAAAAAGGTTAAAAAGAAAGTAGTCAGGAAAAAGAAGGTCGCAAAGAAGAAATCTGTAAAAAAGAAAGTCGCCGCTACCGAAAAAGAACACATCCCAAGCCTTGATCTTGAGCAGTATCAGCCCGAAGATCAAATCGAAGCAGGTGCCAGAGATAAATTCTTTGGTTCCACAAAATATGCATGGCTCGGATCCGGGCAGGCTGGAGGCAGATTAGTTAAATCTTTCTATGATCTCGGATACGGAAAGGCTATCGCCGTTAATACCACAAATCACGACCTGAACCTGCTCGAAATCCCCGCTGAACATAAGTACCTTATGGACATAGGCGAAAAAGGAGCCGGTAAAGAGATGCGTCGCGGTAAAGAAGCCGTAAGCACCAGTAAACAGGATATACTACATCTTTGCAGACAGACTTACGGAACACAAGCTGACCATATCATGGTCTGTTTCGGAGCCGGCGGCGGAACAGGCGGCGGATGCGCCGCTGACCTTGTCGACGTAGCAAAAAACTATGCAAGGTCAATAGGAAAAACAGAGCCTGCAAAGCACGTCGGTGTCATGATGACACTGCCAACTGTCGGCGAAGCTGCTTCTCCTCAGGTTGCTGAAAATGCATATAAAGTCGCACATGAACTGGGGCAGATGGCTGAACAGGGACTATTAAGCCCACTTATCATAATCGATAATGAAAAGATCAGCAGAATGTATCCCGGAATGACTGTAAAACAGTTCTGGCCAAATATCAATAACACCGTCAGCGGTTTATTCGATGTCTTCAATAAGCTTAACGCTCTGAGCACTCGTTACACCACTTTTGACCCGGTAGATTATCAGAGCATTCTAAAAGCTGGCGGATGCTGCATAATGGGACTTACAAAAGTCCAGGAATACAAAGACAGGTTCGCACTTTCTGAAGCCGTAAAGAAGAACCTCGAAAAAACTCTCCTCGCCGAAGGCTTCGACCTCGCTACCGCAAAGGTCGCTGGATGCATTATGGTCGGAGGCAGAAAAATGATGGCTAACGTTACTGGTCTGCAGGACAACATGAACTTCGCATTTGACGTACTTGCTGATATAACAGGAAATGCCACCATACACAGAGGTATTTACGAGGACGAAAAAGAATCACTCAGGGTCTATACCATAATTGGAGGCCTGGATTTCCCTGGTGGTCGTATAGAAGAATTGATCACCCCTCGTTAAAACTACTGTCTTGGATTAACTGAGCCCAACCGCCGGTCATATCAAATATGGCCGGCGTTTTTTTATTACACAAAACCAAACAAAACAATTATAAGAGAAAATTAAATAGATATTACAAAAAAGATTGGACACACGCTCATTTTTTTGTAAATTAAGGATAGCTGGAGCATTTCAAGTAATTATGCAGCTGCTTAGGCCGTCACGAGGACGAATCCGGCAAGGCGAAAAACGCAGCCAATGCTATTCATTGGCGAGTATTTTCAACACCGCCGGACGAAGCCGCACCAGGCATAAGCGGTTACATCATTTCTTGACATGCTCTAAAATAATTAGATTTAATGGGGAATAGTGTAACGGTAGCACGACTGACTCTGGATCAGTTAGTCAAGGTTCGAATCCTTGTTCCCCAGTTAAAAAATCGTTTCACTCCTCGTGCACCCACACACAACCGCTTAAAGCCAGACCTATCTAACTTTATAACAATAACTTACAAAAACCTTCCTTTGGCCCCCAATAACATAACACACTAACTGAAACCACAAAAACAGCAATACCAACCCCAAAAAATCAATGTACAATGATTATCTTTCTCGTATCAAGGAAAGAACCTCCGCACGTGACCGCGGATCGCTCTTAAACCCACCCCGCAATGCCGAAGTAACCATCATCGAACCGGGCTTTTTAATACCCCTTA
>CAZAYB010000118.1:0-9490 GCA_964489215.1 uncultured Pirellulales bacterium | reverse complement strand
AGTGTGCCGTTATGGCCACCAAAACCAAGAGAATTGCTCATTGCGTATTCCACTTTGGCATTTTGTTTTTCAAGCGGTACAAAATTTATTTTAGGGTCGCATCTTTCATCAATATTTTCGAGATTTATTGTGGGTGGAATGATACCTTTTTCAATTGTTTTTGCAGAAGCGACGAGTTCAACGGCACCGCTTGCACCAAGTAAGTGTCCGGTACAGCTTTTTGTTGAACTGATTGCGAGGTCATAGACATGGTTTTTGAAGATACTTTTTACCGCGAGCACTTCTGCGAGGTCATTAAGCTCAGTGCTGGTTCCGTGAGCATTAATGTAATTTATCTTTTCAGGTTCAATTTTTGCCATATCGATAGCCATTTTCATGGCGTTTGCAGCTCCTTTTCCGTCTGGCATTGGTGCAGTTATGTGGTAGCCGTCTCCTGTTGCGCCGTATCCTACGAGTTCAGCGTAGATTTTTGCATTTCTTTTTTTAGCGTGTTCATACTCTTCAAGCACCAGAATACCAGCACCTTCAGAAAGAACGAATCCGTCTCTTTGCTTGTCGAAAGGTCTTGAGGCTTTCTGGGGTTCGCTGTTTCTTGTGCTCAAGGCTTTGAGTGAACAAAAAGAAGCTAAACCTATTGGCGAAAGAGCAGCTTCAGAGCCTCCAGTGAGCATCATGTCGGCTCTTTCATTGTGTATCTGGTAATATGCTTCTCCGATAGCGTGAGTTGCAGAAGCACAGGCGGTAACAGCGCACATGTTTGGTCCTGTGAGTCCGAACTGTATTGAAATGCACCCGCTTGCGGCGTTTCCCATGAGTTTTGGAACGCAGAAAGCAGACACCTTTCCCGGCCCCTTTTTCAAAAGTCTAAGGTGCTGATCTTCGATTTCCTTGATGCCGCCGATTCCGGTTCCGACCAGTACTCCTATGCGGCTTTTATCGATTTTATCGAAATCGATATCGCCGTCCTTTACAGCCTGTATTGCTGATGCCACCGCATACTGTGTAAAGGGGTCCATTCTTTTTCCCTCTCGGTGGCTTATATAGTTACTGACGTTAAAATTCTTTATTTCTCCGCCTATTTTTACGGGATACTGGCTTGTATCGAACGATTCGATAGTTGAAATGCCATTTTTTCCCTGGCAAAGAGCGTTAAAGAATTCCTCGGCGCCTTCAGCGATTGCTGTTACGCATCCTAATCCTGTGATTACAACTCTTCTACTCATGAAACAGCGCTATTCCTTGTCTTTCATTATTTCAACAATATAATCTATTGCAGCTCCGATAGTCTGTATTTTTTCAGCTTCTTCGTCAGGAATGCTCATGTCGAATTCGTCTTCAAATTCCATTACGAGCTCAACGGTATCCAGTGAATCAGCGTTAAGGTCATTAATAAAAGAAGTTTCGCGCGAGATTTCGGACTTATCGACTCCCATTTGCTCACTGACGATTTCTACGACCTTTGCTTCAACTTCTGCTGCATTTATGTCTGCCACAATAAAACCTCCTAAAATATTTTAACTGTCATTAATTAATTTTCTAACAATATTCTAAATATTAGCTTTGGCCGGTAATATAGCGACCAGAACTGTACTATTCAAACTTTTTTTTGTATTTTTCTTACATTGCCATTCCACCGTCGACGCAAAGTACTTGTCCGGTGATGTATCCGGCGTTGTCAGCAGTGAGGAAAGCTATTGCATTTGCAATGTCCTCTACGGTACCGAATTTTCTTGCGGGTATCATTTCCTTTGCCGCTTTTTTTACAGGGTCGGGCAGCACATCTGTCATTTCTGTCATTATAAAGCCTGGAGCGACACAATTCAATGTTACATTCTTTTTTGCGACTTCCCTGGCAGCGGCCTTTGTCATTCCGATCAGTCCAGCTTTGCTTGCGGCGTAATTAGCTTGTCCTGGGTTACCCATAACGCCAGCTACAGAGCTTAAACTTACAATTCTTCCGAATTTATTTCTTATCATCTGTCTTAAAACGAGTCTTGTGGCAATGAAAGCAGCTTTTAAGTTGACATTTAGTACCTTTTCGAGGTCATCGTCGCTTATCTGAATCATCAGTCCATCTCTTGTAATACCAGCGTTATTTACGAGAATGCCTACTGGGCCGTTTTCCTGAGCGATTTTTTCTATAGTTTCAGTTAGCTGCGGGGTGTTTGTTATGTCAACTTCAGCAGTTATGACGCAGTGTCCTGCGTCTTTAACGACCGATTCGAGCTCAGCAAGCTGGTCTTTGTTTATATCGAGGCCAACGACTTTTCTTCCCTGTTCAAGGAGTTTGAGGACCACTGCCCGGCCTATTCCCCTTGCAGCTCCTGTAACAATAGCTAATTTTTTATCTGCCATCTAATAGCTCCGTCTAAAACGTTATTATTTTATTTGGTTTATACCTGCTGTTGCAAGTCTTTTATTGCTTTTGCCGAACTTAGATTAACGACCTTTATTTTTCTGTTTATCCTTTTCATAAGCCCTGTCAATACTCTTGAAGGTCCGATCTCATAAAAGCACTGAAAATCGTCCATTAAAAGCTTTTCCATACATTTTTGCCATAAAAGCGGTTTTACAAGCTGTTTTGTGAGTGCATCCGCTATCTGTTGGGCATTTTGATAATATTGTGCGTTTATGTTTGCAATTGGCTTTATCTGGCCAGGTTCGCTTATATTTGCGTTTTCCAGCGCTTTTTGGAGCTCATTTGCGGCAGGTGCCATGAGCTGGGTATGGAAACCGCCAGCTACAGCGAGGGGTACAGCTTTTATGGCTCCGAATTTGTCTGCCATTTCTGCGGCTCTTTTGCAAGCAGTTTTTGAACCGCTTATAACGATCTGTCCGGGGCAGTTGAAATTGACAGGTTCGAGGATATCACCGTTTTGGCGGGCTTTTTGGCATAACTGACTGACTTTTTGTTCGTCGAGCCCAAGGATGCTTACCATTGAGCCTTGAGTTTTGTCAGCAGCGTCCTGCATAAGGAGGCCTCTTTTTTGTACGAGTTTAAGGGCCTGCTCAAAATTTATGAGTCCAGCTGCGTAGATTGCGGTGTATTCGCCCATGCTCAGTCCAGCGGTTACCTGAGGTTCAATGTTTTTTAGCTTGTCATCGTTTCTGAGGACCTCGAGTATTGCTGCACTGGTGACGAATATAGCTGGCTGTGAGTAGACGGTAGAGTTTAATTTTTCTTCCGGTCCTTCAAAGCAAAGCTTTTTGAGGTCATAGCCTGCTATTTGATCGGCCTTGTTAAAGATATTTTCTGCGCACTTAAAGTTTTCACAGATATCTTTGCCCATACCTACTTTTTGAGCACCCTGGCCAGGAAATAGAAAAGCCTTTTTCATTTATTACTTCCTTGTTTCTTTCATTGATTTTTAAAACTGTACCAGACTTGCTCCCCATGTCAGTCCACCGCCAAAGGCGACCATGAGGACATTGTCACCAGATTTGACCAGTCCCTGCCGGGAAGCGTCATCGAGAGCAATCGGTATCGATGCTGCAGATGTATTTCCGTATTTGTCGATATTTATGAATACGTTTTTTTCGTTCAATTTGAGTCTTTTTGCGACCGATTCAATAATTCTTGCGTTCATCTGGTGGGGTATGAAAAGGTTTATGTCGTCCATTTCAAGATTACATGCAGAAAGACAATCATATACCATTTCGACAATTCGCCTTACAGCAAGCTGGTATACTTCTCTGCCTTTAATGTTCATGTACACCATTTTCGGGTCGCCAAGTGGTTTGTTTACCGGGAACCTTGAGCCGTATGCGACGCAGTTTAAGCTTGTCCATCCGCTTCCGTCAGAGAGGCTGTTGCTGTATAGTATTCCGAGGGGTCCTTTTCCATTTTCGGCCTGCTGTACGACGACGGCTCCGGCTCCGTCCCCGAAGAGTATACAGCTGGAACGGTCCTGATAGTCGGTTATTTTACTTAAAGTTTCTGCACCTATGACAAGAGCATTTTTGTATCTGCCGATTTTTATGAACTGCTCAGCTATGCTTAGTCCGTAAACAAAGCCGCTGCAAGCTGCGGCAAGGTCGAATGCCCATGCGTTTACCGCACCAATTGTGTCCTGTACAAAACATGCGGTTGAAGGAAAGACCATCTCTGGAGTTATAGTCGCTACTATAATGAGGTCTATTTCTTTAGCATCTAAGTTTGCGTTTTTGAGGGCTCTTTGTGCAGCTTGTGCGGACAGAGAAGCAGTTGTCTGATCTTCCTGAGAACAAATATGCCTGGTTTTAATTCCTGTCCGTGTTGTTATCCATTCGTCTGAAGTTTCCACAATTTTAGTGAAATCTTCATTTGTCATTGTGTTTTCAGGCACAAAAGATCCGGTACCAGCAATGATCGCCTTGTATTTAGTTGGAAACGGTCTGTTCGGTTGTTTCGCCATTTTCCCTTACTTCGCTATTAGATAAGTATTCAACAATTTTTTCGTTTATTTTCTGAGTATAGAATTTTTTGCTTGCTAAGAGTGCATTTTTTATGGTTTTGCTTTTGCTTGAACCGTGGCATATCACGGCGGTCCCGTTTACTCCGAGCAGCAGCGCTCCGCCATATTCATGGTAATCATATTTTTTATATATATCCTTTACTATCGGTTTGAATTTCAAAGCCAGTCTTATATGTTTGTTAATAAGTTCATGTTTAATTGTCTGAAACAAACCTTCAACAATTCCTTCTGTAAGTTTAAGGACTATATTGCCGACAAATCCTTCACAGATAACGACGTCACATGCCCCGTTTAGAATGTCTCTTCCTTCGACATTTCCGATAAAATTTAATTTTGAGTCAGACTTAATAAGTTCTCTGGTTTTTTTTACAATTATGTTTCCTTTTGCCTCTTCCTCACCAATGCTCATCAGTGCGACTCTTGGGTGCTCAATTGCGAGCATCTGTTTTGAGTATACGCTTGCCATGACGGCGTACTGATAAAGGTTTATAGGCTTACAGGCCACATTTGCACCTACATCACAAATAGTTACAGGTCCACCGAAAGTCGGCAAAACAACAGCGATACCGGGTCTGTTTACACCTTCGAGATTTCTCATTCTCAGCTGGCATGCAGCTACGCAAGCACCGGTGTTTCCAGCTGAAACAGCGGCTTCAAACTGTTTATGGGATGTCATTCTTGCCATAACAGCTATTGAGCTTTTCTTTTTTCTGCGCAAAGCCTCTATCGGCGGCTCATCCATGCCTATAACTTCCGGAGCGTGTACAACCCGAATATTTTTCTGATCGGCCCTGATCTCCAAAAGTCGCGACTCAATCAATTCCTTGTCGCCTACCAGAATAAGCTCGTCTTCGTCACCAAGTATTTCAGCGGTTTCCGCTACTCCTTTTATTATTTCATCAGGAGCATTGTCACCGCCCATGGCGTCGATAGCGATTCTCATGCCCGGATCTATTCCTCCTTGCCAAGCTTTAACGTGATTTTTGCGTTAACGTAGCCACAGTTATCACAGGCAGTATGGGGCAATCTTGCGGTACTGCATTTTGGGCACAAATTGTAATTTTTTGCTTTAAGACGATGATGGCTGCGTCTTGTTCTGGTTTTTGATTTACTTGTCTTTTTTACAGGTAACATATTAAAACTCCATAAACAGGATTTTCAGGACTTTTGCGGCATATTTGTCAAAAACGACAATAACGATGAGCCGATTATTTGTCCATCAATATTCCATTTTTCTATCAGATTATTATAATTTCGTAAAGCAAATTATTGTAAACATGCCTAATTAGCTTATTGCGGAGTGGTTGTCAAGACAAAATTTCTCTGGAAATTTGAAAAAAATTGTTTAGAATATTCAGTTGAGACGCTTTTAGAGCCAAAAGCAGGTTTTATAGTGTCGGCCCTGAATAATTGGTTTAACATCAATTGGCGGTCTGATTTCAGGCGGTTACTTTTAGAGGTTTTGGCAGTTATAATATCTGAGGCGGATTTAGGGCTAATAAGGACCTTTAAGTTCTTTTAATCAGTTTTTTTATTTTAAGTCTTGAAATTTATTTTACAATAGGTTAGATTCAGAGATTTATATAATAGAGGGCTATTGTATAAGTGAAGCATCTGTTTTTGAACGGATCGGACGAATATGGCCAAAAGATACTCAGGAAAACCGGTTCTCTATGAGGCGATTAAGAAGCATCAGGGCAAGGTTTCTATTTTTGAAAAGATTAAAAGAGCCCGATTTGTCAGGAAAAGATCAATAAAAACTGAAGAAAGTAAGAATCCTTTTGATGGTTTTAAGGCAAAAGAGATTGTGGAAACTGACGGTGTGGATGATGAGAATTGGCCACCTAAGAGTAATAAAACGGCTGATTATCTTCGTTTAACGGCCAAAAGGGTGTTTTTTTCGAGGATTGTCAGGATTTCTATTATTTTTGGTCTGCTTTTGTTTGCGGTTTTTATTGTTTCTTCGAAGCTTGCTGATGGTGTGATAGAAAGCAGTACAGCAAATATGACCGAAGAGAGGCAGCAGGAGTACCTTGATGCTCATTCAGAGGAGCCTGATGGGTCAATGACTGAAGCTGAAAGGGCAGAAAAAGAGGTATTGACGAAACCTATGGGTGACCATGTTATTGTGGTTGTTCAGTATCCGAACAGAAGAGATCTTGAGCCGGTAAAGGAGTATTACCGGCGGTATGGTATTGAGATGAAGATTCAGAGAAGAGGTAATTCTTATTTTCTGCTAACAGAGAATAAATTTGAAAGTCCAAGGCGAGCAGGCAGTGACGGTTATTATGCCCGCGAAAAGATAAGACAGCTTGGAAAAGCTTATTCGGCACCGCGAGGTTTTGAGACATTTGGTTCTGAGCCTTTCCAGGATGCTTATGGTATGAAAGTCAGATAATACGAAAATAATATGTAACAGGAGTAAAAAATGTCGATTGATCGTTCACTTAAAATACGAGGTGCTTTAATCAGGCACAGGAATGTTCTTTCCAGGGCAGAGCGAATTGAAAAGCTCGAAGAGGAAGATAAATGGCAGGAAGGTGATTCAGTTCTTGGTTTGCCTAAGGTTGCCCATAGAAAAGCAGGTGCTAAAAAGAAACCTGCGGCAGAGGAAGCTGAGGCGGGAGAAGGTGCTGAGGGGGCTGAGGCAGTACCTGGGGCAGCCGGGGCGGAGTAAAATTAAGGAAGCTAAGTTTCTGCCGTTCCGCTGGTACATAAATAACGGAGCGGCAGTTATTTGCGCTGTTATTTCCGGGCAGTGAAGTGGCAGTGAAGTCATATAATTTGTTTTACAGCAGTGATTTTGAGCAGGTATTATTTAAGGGATAAAAAAAATGGAAAAATATCTCGCTGACAGGACATCTTTAATAGACGCAAGCGGAATCAGGAAAGTTTTTTCTCTTGCGGCATCGCTTGAAAACCCTGTGAACCTTTCAATCGGGCAGCCAGATTTTGACGTTCCTGATCCTGTTAAAGATGCAGCTATCGATGCGATAAGGTCAGGTGCCAACAGTTATACCCAAACGGCAGGTGATGCAAAGCTAAAGAGCATGATCAATGATAAGGTCAGGCAATACTGCGGGTGGTCTGATGCTCCTGATGTGCTGGTAACCAGCGGTGTCAGCGGTGCTCTTTTGCTTGCTTTTATGGCGACCATTAATCCCGGGGATGAAGTTATAATACCGGATCCTTATTTTGTTATATATAAACATACTGTTAATATGCTTGGCGGGAAGTGTATTTTTGTAGATAGTTATCCTGATTTTAATTTGCCGATTGGTCGAATTAAAGAAGCAATTACTCCTAAAACAAAGATGATAATAGTTAATTCTCCGACTAATCCTACCGGGTGTGTTTATAGTGATGATGAGCTTAAGGAGCTTTCGGAGATAGCTGGTAAAAATGACACTTTGATACTTACAGATGAAATTTACGATGTTTTCAGCTATGACCGTAAGTGTCCTTCGATAGCATCTTATTATGACAAGACTCTTTTGTTGAAGGGTTTCAGTAAGACATGCGCGATGACGGGGTGGCGGATGGCTTATGTTGCGGGTCTAAAGCCAGTTTCTGATGTTATAGAGCAGATGACGAAAATACAGCAGTATACATTTGTCTGTGCTCCTACTCCGTTCCAGAAAGCTGCGATTGTAGCCTTGGAAACGGATGTGTCCGGCCATGTTGACAATTACCGCAGGAAAAGGGATATGCTTTATGATGGTTTGAAGGACCATTATGAGATAACCAAACCCAGCGGAGCATTTTATGCATTTGTCAAGTCGCCTGACTGGGCGAGTAACGGCGATGAATTTGTGGAAACCGCTATTAAGAACAATTTGCTTGTCATTCCGGGGTCTGTTTTCAGTGAAAAAGACAGTCATTTCAGGATAAGTTATGCGACGAGCGATGAAAAACTTCGAGAAGGAATTGAAATTCTGCAAAAGCTTGCCAAAAGATAAGGGGGCTTACGGGCCCAAAAGTATTTTGATGGTTAAATAATCCTGGGTTATCTGAGAGAACATAAGTTCTTTATGAGTTTCAATTTGTGTGTTTTCTTTTTTGGTTTTCAACTTTCTTTTTTTGTAATTTGCACATCAAAGGTCAAAAACATTCTTGACTTAATTGTTAGGATTGTGTTAGAAGTTTGCAAGTTTTCCTGATTTTTTACTTTTTTTGTTTTCCCTGAATCAGTGGTGACAGGATTCTTCTGAAGAGGCATTTATGGATATATCTTTTGTAATGAAGATTTTGTTTTCAGTAATGGGCGGTCTCGGGATATTCCTGCTGGGCATGAAGAATATGTCTGAAGGTATGCAGAGTGTTGCAGGAGATAAGCTAAGAAAACTGATAAATGCGGTAACAAATAACCGTTTAATTGCCTGCGGGGTTGGTACGGGAGTAACTTGTGTAATTCAGTCGAGTTCTGTAACAAGCGTTATGGTTGTTGGTATGGTAAACGCGGGGCTGATGACGCTTGTTCAGGCTATAGGTGTTATTCTTGGTGCTAATATTGGTACGACGATAACAAGCTGGATTTTAGTTTTGAAAATAGGTAAATACGGTTTGCCTTTGCTTGGTCTTTCAGCGTTCTTTTATCTTTTTTCGAAAAGTGAAAGAGTTCGTTTTATGGCCTCTACAGTTATGGGCCTTGGTATGATTTTCTTTGGTTTGGAGTTAATGAAGGCAGGTTTTTCTCCTCTGAAGGATTTGCCAGAATTTATAGACTGGTTTTCCAGATTCAGGCCCGATACTTATTTTGGTGTTTTAAAGTGCTGTCTGGTTGGTGCGGTTTTAACAGCTATAGTACAATCTTCATCTGCTACCATTGGAATCACAATGGGTTTGGCATTTACAGGAGTAATAGATTACTATACTGCTGCGGCCCTTGTTCTTGGTGAAAATATTGGAACGACTATAACAGCTTTACTTGCATCAATCGGAGCTTCAGATAATGCCAAGAGGGCAGCCTATGCTCATACCCTGGTTAATGTGCTCGGGGTTTTGTTAATTACAGCGATATTTCCGTATTATACGAA
>CAZAYB010000117.1:3805-9641 GCA_964489215.1 uncultured Pirellulales bacterium | reverse complement strand
ACTATACTTATGAAAATTTGGGTGCATTGCTACCCACAAATCTTTTTAAAGAGGTTAAAAATTATTCTTTCTTTTTCGAAGTTCCGCAAAGACTTTCCAGTCCGGCTGGTTCATCATTTTCAGAGCTTTTTTCACCGCAGGGTCGCCTGCTCTAAGGAAAATGTTCGACTTTTTTTCCTCTGCGATAGTTGAAGGTACGGTAGGGCGTTTGTTGCCGGTCGCTTGTTTTGCTCGTAAAAGCGCGCTGTTAAAGTTTTCGTCTTTGGGCAGAATTGTAACAGCGAATTGGTAATTTTCCAGAGTGTACTCGTGGCCGCAGTATATCAGCGTTTCGTGTGGCAGTTCGGCTATGGCTGACAGGGATTGATACAGCGTTTTCATTTCATAAGCCGGTGCCCTGCCGCAGCCTCCTGTGAATAAGGTGTCGCCTGTCCATAAGATCGGTTGTTCGTTTTGGCTTTGCATTTTCGGCAGAAAATAGCAGACAGAATCAGGCGTATGCCCCGGGGTTTTTATTACTTCGATATCAAGGTTGCCGACGGATAATTTTTCGGTGGTTTCCTGCGGGTAGATTACCCTGCAGCCATAGTTTTTTCTGAGCTGATCAATCCCTGCTGTGTGGTCAAAATGATTGTGTGTTACGAGTATGGCGGTGAGCTTTAGCTTGTTTTGTTTGAGTGCATTTATTGTCGGAGCCGGGCTTGATGGGTCTATTACTATGGTCTGGTCATCTGAGATTCGGCAGATGTAAATGTAATTATCCCCTGCGTTTTCTATAATTATTTTCATTTGTTTTGGGTCCATTTTAAAGCCGGTTTCAGCTGAAATAATTATCAGAGATGTTTTAACAAATTCGCAGGATACAGGAATTGACGTGAATGTGCAACCTTCTTTCGGGAAATATATTTACATTACACGGTTTGTGTGCTATGTTTTATTTGTTTATTTGGTGTTGTTAACTGAAAGTGCGGGGAAGATAAAAGATGAAATCAGGAAAAGAACAGATTGTCTGGCTGGTAATCTTTGGGGTTATAGTTTTAATTACATCTTTAGCTGGCGGGCTTTTTACATCCACAAGTGTCAATAACTGGTATCAGAGTCTTCAAAAGCCGGTTTACACCCCTCCTTCGTGGGTTTTTGGTCCTGTCTGGACTTTGCTTTATGCTATGATAGGTCTGGCGGGGTGGTTTTTATGGCGCAGTCATGGTTTTTTGAAAGCAGGCTGGTTGTGGTTTTTTTATTTTCTTCAGCTTGTTTTGAATGCCGGCTGGTCTTTTATGTTTTTTTATCTGCAAAGTCCGGCAGGCGCTCTTATCGAGCTTAGTTTTCTTTGGTTTGTAATTTTCGTATTATTAGCGTTGACGGCAGGGAAGGAAATAATCGGGGCAGTACTGCTTATTCCTTATTTTTTATGGGTTTCTTTTGCCTGGTTTCTGAATTACGGCATCTGGCGTCTTAATTAAAACGTCCCAGAAAATTTTACTTTGCTTCTACGGTTTTTTCCTCTTGATTTGTTTGTTCATTTTCGACTATGTTAATTTTTCCTTCGAGAAGCTCCTCTATTTTCTGTACCATAACTTCACCGTCGGGTTTGTTTATCCATGCATCAGCCCCGACAGCCTCACATTTTTTAGCGTTTTCCTTGTTAATCAGTGACGAGAAAAGAATCACGGGTATTTGCTTTAGATCCGGGTCTTGTTTAATTTTACTTGTCAGGTGCATTCCGTCCATTCTCGGCATTTCTATATCGCTTACAATTACATCGAAAGCTCCGTTTGGCTGGTCCTTTCTTTCATTAATTGTTTCCCATGCTTCCTGTCCATCGGAACAGACGACAAGGTTGTGATAACCGTGTTTGTTTAAGATTTTGGTAAGGCTTTTTCTCAGGATTGTTGAGTCATCGACAACCAGCACCCTGAGGTCTTTTTTGGTCACAGAATCTTCCTGTATATCCTGGTCCTCAATTATAGCGCTTTCAAGTCCGAGTATGCTTCCGACAATTGATTCGAAGTCTGCGATGAGTACGGTTTCGCCTTCTACCTGAGCAGTTCCGGTAACCGGGGCCTGGATGTTCATGAGATATTGCGAAGGGGGATTTATCTGGTCCCAGCTCAACCTGTAAATAACTTCTACGGTATCAACGAGGATTCCGCAAATAAGATTGTTGAACTCGACGACTATAATCATTCCTTCGCCGGATTGAGTGTTATCGCCTTCCATCCGGAAAAATGAGCCCAGGTTTACAAGTGTAAGCACCCTGTCTCTGAGCTTGAAACTTCCCTCGACTGCGGCAGGGGAGTGAGGTATTCTGATAGTCTCTGTTCTTTGTATTATTTCTCTTACTTTTGCGACGTTAATTCCGAAAGGCACTTTGTCAAGACGGAAAACCAAAAGCTCCATTTCATTAGTGCCGGCCTCAAGTAGAATACCCTTTGCCATAATAGTCTCCTGTTTATCAGACTTAGTATTTTCCTTATATTTAAAAATTATCGGTGTTTTCAGTGTAAGAGATAACATGATTATCATACAAAAGTTTTAAGCGGGTTTATTTTTTGAAAATAGAGTATAATTACGTGTGTATGTTTGTAATTTATCGGTCCTGCAGATTCTTTTTAAGCATATTATAGTTAATTTTATTATGTGTTGGGGGAATTTCATAAACCGTTGGGTTTTGTATGTCGATATTACACACTGTTTAACAGGAGATATGATATGAGTATACAGAAATGGTCAGAAAACATAATACTGGTAAATCTTTCAACTGAGCCCGAACTTGGAGAGGACTTACAGTCTGCAATATGTGTCGTAGTCGATAACGACCAGACAGATGTTGTGGTGGATTTTTCAGATGTCGATATCATAACCAGCTCCAGTATTGCAAAAATGCTTAAACTTCGTAAAGTTGTTGTGGAAAATGGGCGCAGGCTGGTATTTTGCAGTGTGTCGTCACGTACAAAGAATGTTTTTGGCGTTGCTGGTCTGGAAAATGTATTCGAGTTTGTTGATGACCAGTTTGTGGCCCTTGCAGGCCTTCAGATGGCAGGGGAATCTTAATCATATCGCAGCAAAATGCGTTGCTTGACATTTTTTACTGTAAACGATATAATTTACAAGTACAGATTGGCAAGCCGATTTCGAAGCTCGTTATGTTGCGATTTTCGCAATCTGCTTGCGGGTATTCATACAGGAAGCAAATATGGATGAAAATACCTTATCGCAGATAGAGCAGGTGCTGGATTATGAGTTTTGCAATCCGGAACTTCTTGAGCTATCCCTGACTCATTCCTCTTATGCAGAGAACCGTATAAAAAGCAATGAAAGACTTGAATTTCTTGGTGATTCTGTGCTTGCCATTGTGATATGCCAGAGGCTTTTCGCGGAATTTCCTGATTACCTGGAAGGTGATCTGACTAAGATAAAAAGTATGCTGGTATCTCGCAAGACCTGTTCCAAAATTGCCAATCAGCTTGGAATTGTACCATTTATAAAGGCAGGCAAGGGGATGGACAAGACCCGGGCAATGACAGGGTCTATAGCTGCGGGAGTTCTTGAGGCTATAATTGCGGCGATATATCTTGACGGCGGTTTCGAGGCGGCAGGGCAGTTTATATTGAAGTTTTTCGGAGGTATGATAGAAAAAGCAGATGCCCAGCAGCATCAGAATAATTTCAAATCAATGCTTCAGCAGTATGTTCAGCGGGAGTTCAATACAACGCCTCATTATGAGCTCCTCGATGAGAAAGGGCCTGATCATAACAAATGCTTCGAAAGTTCTGTAGTGATTAATGACAAGCGTTTTAAGAGTGCGTGGGGAGTTACCAAAAAGGAAGCTGAACAAAAGGCAGCATGTAATGCTCTTGAGGAACTTGGCTTAATCGAACCTGCCGTAGGGTCCTGACCGCAGGGGGAATCCTGTTTTCTATGAGGTTACAATCCAGACGATGATATTTAAAGCAGCCGCTGCGCCAACCATTACCAGCGAAAGTGTCAAAAATAGAATCGAGACTTCCTTTATGAATTTGGATGTGAAAAGGACCCGCATTTTTGTGGCTTTGTATATTATTGCAACGCAGAGCAGAAGAGGGAAAATCCATAAAAGCGATGAAGGTGTCGCACTTATATATATTGGTTTTGTAAAAGAGGCTATAACAGCAGCTGTGAGATTATTCATTTTCTTCTTCGTCTCCTATCATTTCACCTCTTCCGCAGTATGCCATGTATACGGCACTGATTATGCAAAGCAGGTTCATCAGCCCGGCTGTGCAGGTGTATATCTGTCCAATCTCAGCGGGTTTGCCATATACGGGGAACTGTCCGTTTGCTGTTATTCTTGCGATTATTCCTACGAAAGGCGACACAAGCATCTGGGCATAGTACCAGACTTTGGCAGATACAGGGTCTATTACACCAATGCTGCCAACGTAAAGTCCAATGAGGAAGGTTATGGATATGGTAAAGAAAATTATTATACCCCTTTTTCTTTCCCTGATAAAGAAATGGCCCGCTCCTGGTATAACCCATGCCAGGGCCGCGACAATGAACAGCATAAGAGAATAATCAAATTTTGATTTTTGTGCCATTTAAGTCCTCAAGCGTTGGTTTAATCTTTTTCCTGTTCGGAACTGTTTTCGTTTTCAGGCTCCATATTACGTTTGAAATTTAGCCTTTCCAGAATTTTCTGGGGCATGAAATGTTCAATTGCCAGTGAGTCTGAATTCATTGTGTTTATCATATAGGCGATCTGAGATTTCGACCTGAGGAACTGATCCTCGTCGGCAAGGTTCCTTTTGATGTCTTTTACAACGTACTTTGTAAAATCAGGTTTGAAGGTTACGATAGTGTTTACGTTTTCAGCAAGATTGTCTTTGCCTTCGACGAGTTCGTTAAATTTTTGGTAGAGCATCCTGTTGTTTTCAAGCCTTTGGACATAGCTGTCCGCAGAGAGGTACTTTGCTCTTACGATATCTGACAACGCTGTGCTTGTGTAGCTGCTGTTTTTCTGCAGTGAATAATTTACTTTGTCATTGCCGAACTTTTCGTTGAAGTTTTCAACAGCCTTTTCCCAGCCTGTTTCCTTTACCATTTCAAGCAATTTCTGTGCTCTTTGAGAAGCTTTATCCATTGCTTTGATAAGCCGGATGTCCTCGATGACCTGGTCCTTGACGGAGTATACGGTGTCAATCTTTGTGTCAGGGTCGAGGCTGATTGTTTTTATGCTGTAGCTTTTATCTGCGGTTTCGGGAGGGTCAGGTTTTGAGATGTTAATTACCCTGATCAGTGCTGTGAAGCCAGTCGGCTCCTGCTGGCCTGGTACGGTTATCATACCTCTGGCAGGGCCGATGTTTTCCCACAGTTTGGGTTCTGCTCTTTCGAATCTGCCGAGAGTTGTTACGTCAAGGTCTCCAGTTGTGAAAACTACCTTTGAAAGGGGTACCTGCTGACGTGTTTGTGTTGGTATCTGAAACTGGGAAAGAGTTCTGTCATTTTTGAACTGTTGATAAGTGAGCATGCCGGTTTTTCCGGTTATAAGCTGTATGTTGTAGTCCTTGCCGACCTTTTGAGCGATTTTTTGGTAATCGGCAGCGTTTTCCTTTAGCTGCAGTGCGGTTGCCTGGGCAATATTAAGAGAAGAAAATCCCTTTTCTGCAAGGTCGCGAACATCGTTCATAATCAGTTCTGCCCGCCTTTGTACCCTTTGCATTGTTAATGCCGAACGTACCTGCGAAGCTATTTCAGAATATTTATAGGTTTTAGTTATCTTTTCGCCCTGTGGGTTGTTAGGGTCGACGGGCTGTTGGTATGTGAATCTTTCGACGTTTTGTCTATAGTAATTCTC
>CAZAYB010000117.1:0-3705 GCA_964489215.1 uncultured Pirellulales bacterium | reverse complement strand
ACGACATCCATAATCTGGTCTTCGGTTAGATTTGATCCTTCTGCCACGGATGCGACAAGCTGTGCCGCGGTGGTCTGGTTTTGTGTTACAGCAGGTATTGTTTGCTTTAAGAATGATCTTGCCTGGTCTCTTGAAATGATGATTCCTGCGTTTCTTGCCTCGGTTTTCAGTAGAATCCAGTAGACGTCGCTTCTGTCGGTTAGCTGCTGGAAGAATTTGTTTATTTTTCTTTCATTAACAGAAAGCCTTCCCTGCCTGATCATCTGTTTCATCTGAGCACTTACTGCCGCTGAGGTCTTGGTGTCAGGAAAGATAAGCTGGCCCAGAAGCTGGGCCCTGAAGTCGGGCATATTTGCCATTGATGGTTTGAGCAAAAGCAGGTAGTCCATTCGAAGTGCCCGCAGCAGCTTAAGTTCGGACTGTGCCTGCCTTATCTGATCTGCTTTAATTTCCTTGCCGTCGTCGTAAGTTGCCATTACCGGCATATTTCCTAAGCGTATCCGAGCCATGAGATATTGGAATGCGTATCCGCCTACAAAAGCAATCATGAGGACTATTACCACGACGGTCATTATTTTCCGCTGATGTTTTCTTATTGTTTTTACCAGATTCATATTTGCCCTTTTTGCAATAATTAGCCTTATTTGTTATAAATGCATGTCCTGAATAGCTATGTATGATGTGATAAATATTCTGTTTTTTCAAGAAAAAAGAACGATTACACAAGGTTTTCATAGTTAACAGGCGATAAAGGAAACAAATATATGTATTTTTTGGTTTTATGCAAGAAAAATACAGTTAACTTTTGATGTTCGGGGTATTTGCAGTGCCATTTAGGCTTTAAGCGGGTTTTGGGGTGCTTTTTATGAGGTATTTTTAATTTAAGTGTTTAGATTTTGGTTCCCCGGTGAAAATAACCCTTTGCATTCTATTGTCTTATATAATAATATACAAATGTGCCCTTTTGGGTAGTAAATGTCTGTGTTGGGCGGCTAATTCATTTTTAGCAAACGTTTCAATGCGGAATGATAAAACAGGTTTCAGGAATAAAGGAGGCAAAAATGAATGAAACCCAGACCCCATCTGACATGATCGATACGACGGATTGTTATGAAACGGTTAATGCCTTCAGGCATATGAAGAATCTTCTTTTTGCAGTTATTTTGATCTGCCTTTTAGTCAGCCAGGGTATTTTCTGGTTAGGCCAGTTCGGGCATATAGATCAGAAAGGCCTTAAGTGCCCTTTAAGCTGGCATCTGGGCACAAGTGAAGATTTAGCTGTTGGGATTGGTGAATCTGAGCAGGCACAAAAGCAGACTCAAGCCCCCCGGGAAAAACCTTATATCGAAGAACCGGGCGGTGATGATTTACAAAAAGCAGATGAATTAAAAGAGCAGGCAGCTGCCGATGCCCAATCCATGAGTCCCGAGTCCGGTGCAAAAGACGATGAGCTTATAGAAAAGGCACAGCAGGTTACAGTAGAAATATCAGATGTGACGCAAGAATCTCCGTCAGTTGAGCAACCGGAGGCTCAGCAGGATTCACAAGCAGAGCAGGGAACTGAAACCGGGAGGCTTTTTTCCTGGCTGCCTATGGTAGGCTGGCGCTACGTGTTTTATATTCTTAAACTTGTTAATTTTCTTCTTGCTGTCGGTTCTGTTTTGTACTGTCTGATATTGCTTACCGGCATGAAGATTTCCCTTGCAGGCAGGCTTGGCGGGCTTGGTCATGTATCCAAAGCTTTTATAATGTCTTTGTTTGTTGTTGTTCTTGTATTGCCGTGGCAGAATTTCTTTCCGTGGGTTGCAGCGGGTGTTATTTATACGCCTGACGATCTTTTCTGCCGACTTAAAATTGACGGTGAGCCCGGCTTTTTCTTTAAGGTTTTTTATTATGTACGCTTTACCGGCTTGTGGGTTATAGTTATGATCCTGCTTGTCAGAGGGCATATTCGAAGCGGTAAGTGGTCAAAGGCAATACTTCGAAGACTTGGAATGAAAAGCTGAAAAGCTCAGGATGCTTTTTAGAGCAGCCAGTCTCCTGGAGCAGGCATAAAAAAGGGCCGACGCCTCTGTTAGAAGCATCGGCCCAGCGGGCGGGATGAAAGTTCCACACTGTCATATCGACAGCCGCTGACGCCTTAAAGGCGTCATGGAAGACCTCCGAAGCCTTATTGACATACAGCTATTTTCCCCTCTTGTTTTTATAGCGGCCTTTTGCGTTATTGCCTTTATGGATGCTCTTGTTATTTACAAGGCGAATAACATCGGTACCGCTGAACATAGTTCCATCGTTAAGCACACCGTTAACGATGACCTCGGCGAAACGTTCAGGACCATCAAGTATTGTCTGTACCTGTGTCCTGCTAAACTTTACAACAAGCTTGGTATAATCATCACTTATATCGCATTCCTGTGCCAGGACACTTCCCAGAAGTTTAACGGATTCACAATCGATCTGATCAACAGTGTATCCTTCAGGAAGCTGTATTGCGCAGTTGACCCATTTGCCTTTACTTTCCAGGTTTAGTGTTCTGGGCGTAATGCGCACTGTAGCCTCAACAGGTGCAGCGAATTCATAAGCACCGACATCGACAGCAGGACCGCTTACTCTTGTGTTTCCGTCAGCATCGGTGACCGTCTGTTCACTTAGATAGAGATTATTACCGGCGTCGATACAGGGAGAGTAATCAGTCAGGTGCAGGTCTCCGGTTTCGGTTTCAACAGAGGAAACCTGGGTTGAGAATGTCAGGGTTGTATCGTCGGTCTGGGGCTGATCTACGAATTTGGGGTCGTTACTGAAGTTTCCTTCGCCCCAGATAAGTATTCCGCTGTCATAAGCTGCAATTTTATTGTCAGGATCTTCTACATCGCAGTATGCAAGTTCTGCGGTAGTATCAACGAGATTGTCGCCTATTAGTATCTCCGCTGAGTAGGGCGCCTTGTTGCCCCAGAAGATAGAATTGTAAGCGTAGAGATTATTGCCCCTGTAGCAGTATACACCTCCTGCGGCATCGACACCGACGTTGCCTGCGACTGTACAGTTTACCAGAGTTGTGCTGCCGTTGTTGTGGCTGTAGAATGCACCGCCTTTTGCGGATTTGTTTCCTGTAATGACGCAGTTTTCAAATACGGGCCATGCTCCTATGTTATAGACAGCACCGCCTCCGACCAGTGCGGTATTTGAAATAAGTTTACAGTTTTTTATAAGGGGCTCGGTTCTGTAGCCGTCACACGTAATTGCTCCGCCAAAAGCAGCCTGTGAGTTTTTGACAACGCAATTTGAGATTACAGGACTGCTGGAGTTATATATGTATATACCTCCCCCGAACATTCTATAACCGTTTTTGACAGTAATACCCTTTAATACCGATTCGGGTCCCTCGGCCATTCCGAAGACAAATCCGTTGCTGAGATTTTCACAGTCAACGACAGTGGCTTCAACCACTGCGGGGTTTTCGGGGTCACTGCTTTGTACTGTAATTGCCTTTCCTCTGAACTTGATTCCACGGTTACCAGAGCCGGTGTATACTCCCTGCTCAATAACCACAACGTCGCCGTCTGTGCTGCTGTCTATCGCAGCCTGTATCGTATTATAATCACCGGGAACATAATACGTCAGTGCAGAGGCACTGTAGGCGCCAAGCACAAAGACGGCCACAATATAAGCTAATTTTTTCATCTTACTGCCCTTTCATTAATTTTT
>CAZAYB010000116.1:5305-9848 GCA_964489215.1 uncultured Pirellulales bacterium | reverse complement strand
GTGTCAAGGTTTAAAATAGAAAAAATTAAAAAATATGGGTATTTTTACTGATATGCAGCAGATTATTATTTAAGGGCAGGCTTAAGGGGGGGCTGAAATTTGATTATAATATGTTTTTTTTGGCATTTGAGCTTGTTTTTTGATTATATTGTTTAACAGGTTGTTTAGTTTTCATCATTTTCCTTGAAGAAACCGGCTTGTGATGTTATAGGTTTATTGTTTGTTAAGTTATTTCAGGTTTAATTTTTGGAGCGTCAGGGATGGCAAGAGTTAAGAAGTTGGCGATAACCGACCAGATCAGGGATAGTGCCAAGGATGTTTACAGCAAGATAATGAAGAGCCAAAAGCCTACGATGAGCACGCCGGTGCGGAGTCTTTCCAATGTTAAGTATCTTCCCAAGAAGGGTCATTTTGAGCTTATGGGGCGGAGCAAGAAGCGTACTCTTACGGTTAATACTGTCAAGACATTTGCTCAGACTCTTAAGATGATGGCTTTGTCGAAGGAGCTTGTTGAGAGTGATGATATGGCGACCAAGAGGGAGGCATATTATATAAGCAAGAACTGGGGCAAGGCAGGTTTTGATGAGCAGCCTGAGAGTGATACAATAATGGATGATGTTGAGGCGATGTTCGGGGTTAACCGTGAGCAGCTTCGTTTTGTTCCTGAGGAGAAGGGCGGTGATATTGCAGGTAAGCTGATAGTCAGGGACAAGGATGCCAAGGGGAAGGTATTGCGAATAGACTGTACGAAGTTTGGTTCCGGGGCTTATTCTATACCAGTTGATGTTGAGGGTCTTGGTTTTGAGAGCAAGGCGAAGTTTATTCTTGCGATAGAGACGGCAGGTATGTTTCAGCGTTTGGTTAAGTATGATTACTGGGATAAGCAGGATTGTATATTGGTGAGTATGGGTGGAGTTCCGACACGGGCCTGCAGGCGTTTTATTCGTCGTCTTGCGGACAGTTTGAAGATACCAGTTTATGCATTTGTTGATGGTGATCCTTATGGTTATTTCAACATATACAGGACTCTGAAGGTCGGCAGCGGTAATGCTGCACATTTGAATGAGTTTTTCTGTGTTCCTCAGGTTAGTTTTCTTGGTGTTACGGCACAGGATATTGTTGATTATAAGCTTCCGACGCATCCATTGAAGGAGGTTGATATTAAGCGAGCCAAGGATGCTTTGAAGAATGATCCTTTTGTTAAGCATCATAAGAAGTGGCAGGCGAGTATCAATCAGATGCTGAAGATGGGCGTTCGTGTAGAGCAGCAGGCGTTTGCGAAGTATGGTCTTGATTTTGTGGTTAACGAGTATCTTCCTAACAAGCTTAATGGCAGGGACAAGTTTTTACCTTAAGGTGGTATTTATGCCGAATATAGCGGAGCGATTAAAGCGAGTTGAGGGTAATATAAGTGAGAGCTGTTCACGAGCCGGTCGCGGCCGAGAGGAGGTTAAGCTTATAGTAGTTACGAAGACGGCGGGTGTTGAGCAGATAAAGGAGGTTATCGGGCTTGGTTATGTTGATCTTGGCGAGAACCGTGTTCAGCGTCTTGGTCAGGTTAGCAGGGAGATAGGGGATTATGTTTCCGGCGGCGGGAAAGCGGCAGGGGTTAGTGTGAACTGGCACATGATAGGTCATCTTCAGCGTAATAAGGTTAAGAGTGTGCTTGGTGTTTGCAGTCTGGTTCATTCAGTAGATACTCTTCGTCTTGCAGAGGAGATTAATTCGGCTTCGAGGAAGCTTGGTATCAGGGCAGATGTTTTGCTTCAGGTCAACTGCAGTGAGGAGCCTCAGAAGTATGGTGTTCCTGTAGGTGCGGCGATACATCTTGCAGAGCAGATGATGACGATGGGTAATCTTTGTTTGCGTGGTTTGATGACGATGGCGCCTTTGACTCGTGACATGGGAGTGGTGAGGTCCTGTTTTGTTCGTGCTCGTGAGCTTTTTGAGGAGATAGGCAGTGAGGGTGCAGTTGGTACGGAGTTCAGGGAGCTTAGTATGGGTATGAGCCAGGATTATGAGATTGCGATAGAGGAGGGGGCGACGATACTTCGTATCGGTTCTGCGATTTTTGCCGGTTAAGTGGGGCGGTTTGGTTGTCGAAATTAGATTATGTTATCGAGCGGCAGAGTTTTTTTGTAAATTTCGGCGATCAGAGGCGGTTAGAGTTAATGGCTAACATTACGGAAATTGATGTTAAGGGGCGGGTTTTCGATGTTCTTTATGTCAGCGGGTGCAAAGAGGTTCCAGGTGATGTTCGGGGCTGGTTTGAGGGGGCTGGTGTAAAGTGGAGTGTTATGGGTCTTGATGAGTTTATCGGGGGCGGTTTTGAAAGGTTAGTTATCGGAACAGCGGCGGTTGATGTGAGCGGTTTGAGTGAGGATATGCGGGAGGGGTTTTATGGGGCGGTTCGTTCAGTTTCGGGTGGAGGTTCTGCGGTGGTGATGCTTAACGGAGATGTTGGCGGGTTTGATGATGAGCCATTGGTTTGCAATGTTGATGGTGGTCTGGGTAAGGCTGAGGCAGTTATAGGTGCTCATTTGCGTCATAAGCGATATTGTGAGCAGCGTTGCGGAGCATTTCCGAAGGAGCGTGAGCTAAGTGAGCAGCTTCGTTTGGCCAGTGAGGTTCAGCGGAGTTTTTTGCCCAGAAGTTTGCCTGACAATAATCGTTTGCGGTGGCGTGTAATTTATCGTCCTGCGGATTGGGTCAGCGGTGATATTTATGATGTTTGCCGACTTGATGAGCAGCATTTGGGTTTTTATGTTGCCGATGCGGTAGGTCATTCGATGCCAGCGGCTTTGCTGACGATGTTCATTAAGCAGGCGTTATTGATGAGGGAGACAGTTGGTGATGATTACCGGATATATGTTCCAGGTGAGGTTATCGAGGGGCTTAATCTGCGAATGTGTGAGCAGAACAGGGGGGGCAGTTTGTTTGTTACTTGTTTTTACGGATTGCTGAATTTTAAGACATTGCAGCTTAGTTTTTGCAGGGGGGGTCATCCTTATCCGGTATTGATGCGTGAGGGTCAGGGTCCTGTTTGTCTTGAGAGCAGGGGTTCTTTGCTTGGAGTTTTTGAGGATGCTGAGTTTGGTGAGGAGGTTGTTGGTCTGCGTTCAGGTGATAAGGTTGTTGTTTATTCTGACGGAGCGGAGGGCGTTTTTGGGGATTGTGATGATGAGGGCCGTTTTGTTTTCAGTGAGCAGTTTCTGGAGCTAAGTGAGCTTGGCATAGATGAGATGTTTTCGAGGCTTGAGGGTTTATTGTCGGGCAGGAAGGTTGAGGGAGCAGAGAGGGATGATATTACCGTGGTTGGTTTTGAGGTGCATTAAGGTCATCTTGAGGGGAATCGTGGGATTTTTTTTGTTTGGTGTGTATGGGGGGTTGAAAAATAAATTATTTCGTGGATAATCATGTCGTTTCAGTTTCCGTTATTTGTGAGGGTATAGCGGGTTTAGTTGATTTTTTTTGTGAGATTGAAAGGTTCAGGCGTGGATATTCAAGAGATAAGCTCGATGGTTGAGCAGAAGAGCGGATTTGTGCGAAGTCTTTTTTCCGAGATGGACAAGGTTATTGTCGGTCAGCGTTATATGCTCGAGCGGATGATGATTGGTATGCTTGCCAACGGTCATATTCTTCTTGAGGGTGTGCCCGGTCTTGCCAAGACGATGGCAGTTACAGTTCTTTCCCGTGCAGTGAGCGCGGATTTTAAGCGTATACAGTTTACGCCGGACCTTTTGCCTGCTGATCTTATAGGGACACAGATATATAAGCAAAGCGACGGGAGTTTTTTTACCCGGAAGGGTCCTGTTTTTGCGAATATAATTCTTGCAGATGAGATTAACCGAGCACCAGCGAAGGTTCAAAGTGCGTTGCTTGAGGCAATGCAGGAGAAGCAGGTTACCATTGGTGAGGAGAGTTTTAATCTTCCCAGTCCATTTCTTGTTCTTGCGACTCAGAATCCTATCGAGCAGGAGGGTACTTATCCATTGCCAGAGGCTCAGCTTGACAGGTTTATGCTGAAGCTTAAGGTTGATTATCCTACGAGGGTTCAGGAGCGTGAGATTCTTGAGCGTATGGCAGGCACGAATAAGCAATTTGATATTCAGGCTGTTATTGGTCCTGAGGATATTCTTGAGGCACGGGGTGTTATTGATCATATTTATATTGATGATAAGATAAAGGATTATATTGTTGATATAGTTTGTGCGACGAGGTCTCCAGGTGAGTATGGCCTTGATATTGGTGAGCTGATAAGTTATGGTGCCAGTCCTCGTGCGACGATATTTTTAACGGTTGCAGCCAAGGCGCACGCATTTTTGCAGGGCAGGGGTTATGTGACTCCTCAGGATGTCAAGAGTATTGGAATGGATGTATTAAGGCACAGAGTTATTGTAAGTTATGAGGCGGAGGCGGAGGAGAAGAGCAGCGAGGATGTTATTATGGAAATATTTGACAATATAGAAGTGCCTTAAGCGGTTGAGTTTTGGAGGCATATTCTGGCGTTTTTTTTAATTTTTTCCAGTCCAGTTCTAATCAG
>CAZAYB010000116.1:2157-5205 GCA_964489215.1 uncultured Pirellulales bacterium | reverse complement strand
AGGCGGCAGTTACCGCATTGATGTTTTTTATTTTCTGGTAATTTTTCAGGTTCGAGTTTTAGGTCAGTTATTATTTCAGCGAGCATGATTTGTGAGCCGAGTTTTGTGTTTGTGAGCATGTGGTTTTTTCCGATGAACCCGAGGTTTGCCCGTTTTGCGAGAGATCTTTCGGGCAGGGGTACTGAGTCAACGCAGAATTTGAAACGGTTTTGTTTTTTTGTTATCAGGTCGATTTTTTTTGCGAGTTTTTTCAGCATTATTTTCAGGAAGTTGTGGTATTCGGGGCAGCAGGCGTAGTCGGCAATGACTGCGTATGGGGGGTTGGGTTTTTTTGGTTCATTTTTTTGTTTGAAGCTTATTGCGGCGCAGATGACTGAATTTGCCCATGGTGTCAGTTTTTGGGGGTTTAATCTTTTGTGGATGTTTCTTTGCATGTACTGCATTTTTCCGTGTTGATTTGAATTGATCCAGTTTTTGAGTATGTCCGCTTCGAAATCGCTGAGGGGTTCTGGTGAGGTTATGCCCACAGCGTCGAAGCCAGTATCGAGAGCAGCTTTTTTGATGTGATTTTCGATATTCATTCAGTTATTATACAAAAGAATTGACTAATTTGCACAGTCCCTTTAAAAAAGAGGTTCTATTGAAGAAACTGCGGGTTAAAAGGAGAAAAGGTATTTTTTGGGGTTCGGAGTATATTGTCGTCTTATTGGTCAAAAGCAAAGCAGATCTAAGAGGTGTTTTATGAGCGGAGAACTTATCGGAGTAATCGGGGGCAGCGGTCTTGGCGATGCAATAGCAGGGGAGCTTGAGGGAGTAGTATATAAAGAGGTTGAGACGCCTTTTGGTTCCTGCAGCGGTCCTGTGGCGGTTGGCAGGCTTGGTGATAGTGAAGTGGCGTTTTTGAACAGGCACGGTTCGGGTCATCGTTATAATCCCTCCTGTGTTCCTTATGCGGCGAATATATTCGCATTAAAGCAGCTTGGTGTTCGTTCAGTTATAGCCAGCGGCGCGGTTGGTTCTCTCCGCGAGGAGATAGGTCCCAGTGATCTTGTTTTGATTGACCAGTTTATAGACAAGACATTTTGCAGGGAGCGGAGTTTTTTTGATAATTTAGGGGCAGTTCATGTGGAGTTTTCCCGTCCAGTTTGCGGTCGGCTCCGGGGTCTTGTTATGGATTGTGCTAAAGAGCTTGATTTCAATGTTCATGACGGGGGTACTTATGTTTGTATGGAGGGGCCTATGTTTTCTACCCGGGCCGAGTCTTTGATGCACAGGCAGTGGGGCGGTGATGTTATAGGTATGACCGCTATGCCTGAGGCTCGTCTGGCCCGTGAGGCCCAGATGTGTTATTGTCTTGTTGCTTTGGCGAGTGATTATGACAGCTGGAAGGAGGGTGAGGCGGTTGGTGACAAGGAGACGCTTTTGAAGGAGATAATAGGTAATCTGGAGTCAGCGACTTCTAATGCGGTTGGAGTTATTAAGCATTCTCTGACAAACAGAGGTGCGAGTATGTGTGAGGGGGACTGCGGCTGCAGGGGCAGTCTTGAGCTTGCGGTCTGGACGGCTGAGGATGCGATTGATTCGGCGGAGAGAGAAAAGCTCGGCGTTTTGTTTGAGTAGTCATTTTTTAATGTTTGCAATTTTTTCAGTTTGGGTTAAAATGGGTCGTGTTGGCAAAGAGGGCAAGGGTAATAGTGTAAATAGAAAGGAGTTTTGTTATGGGAATAAGAGGATTTTGGTCCAGGCTTGGTAAATGGAAGAAGAGTGAGGGGGGCTCTTATGATAATGAAGGGGATTCTGTTGCATTAGATGAGAATGGTGACAGTCTAGTTCGAAGGGCAGATAATGACAAGAGGCGTGAAGTGAATATCGAGCGTCTTCACGGCGGTATAGACCGTCTTGTCAGTCAGCTTGAGGGTATCAAGGAGCATCTTGCCAGCCAGGTAGAACAGAATGAGCGTATGGCAGAGCGTATGGATAATCTTCCGAATGCATTTGAGAACCTTCCCAAGGCAGTTGATGACCAGCGTTTGCTTGTAGAGAAGTTTCTTGATCAGCTTAAGGGTCAGCAGTTAAAGAATGAGCAGTTTGTCGAGGTTGTGGGTAAGATACCAGAGGCGACTGAAAAGCAGATTCAGGCTCTTAATGATGTTCATTCCAAGCTTTCGGTTTCAGCTGAGACGAATGTTCGTATGAGTGAGGATTTTACGAAGTTTAATGAGACTCTTGGTAAGCTCAACAGTGCTTGTAATAATCAGACTGACAGTATAATGCAGATGAGCAGTACCTTTTCCTCGAGCGAGGGTCATCTTCGTGAAATGGTTAAGAAGCAGAACCGCAAATTTTTGTGGATGATGCTTACAGTTATAGTGGTTACGGGATTTTCGATTGCAGCGGTAGTAGCGGCTTTGATAATATTTGTTGCTAACGCTAATGTTATGTTTTAGCCTTGAAAGAGATTTTTTCAGCGATATAGTTGTCTGAAATAGTTAGATAGTAACAAGTTTTTTTCTTGCATTATTTTTTGATTTGCTGTATTTTTTGTTTTGTTCTTTATAAATTTTATAATCATTTGCGGGTTTCGGGGAAAGTTTAATCTCCGGAATTAAAACGGGAACGCGGTGAAAAACCGCGACGGTCGCGCCGCTGTGAGCTTTCGATATGGTATTTCCATAAATCCGATCGACATTTGCCCACTGTTCATTTGGACGGGAAGGGGTTGTTTCGGTAGGGAGCGAGTCAGAAAACCTGCCTGTGAATGTGGAAGTGCCTGGGATTTGATTTGCCGATTTATTGGTGAGTTTTGATTTTCAGGTATCTTTTGTTGTTTGTTCTCGCGAGAGGGACATAAGCTACGGCCTTTTTTCTGCGTTTTTTGTTTGGTTGCTTTACGTCTGAATTAAGGTTTTGTTTTTGATGACGATAAGCCGTCGTTTCCTTTTCGGGAACGGCGGCTTTTTTTATTGTCAGCGTGGTTTTCGCGTAAACAGCCTTTGCTGGCGGGAAGTTTGTTACGCAGGAAGGAGAGGTTAAGTTGGGTTAGTTTTT
>CAZAYB010000116.1:0-2057 GCA_964489215.1 uncultured Pirellulales bacterium | reverse complement strand
GATTTTGAAGGTTTGAGTTACCCTGCAGGTCAGGATTACTGGAACGGTTCCGACGGTTCGGGAGGTTTTAGCGACGGGGGAGCTTATTTTGTGAACGATTATAATTTTGATTACAGCAGCTGGAGCGGATGGAGTTATTCAAAGGTTAGTGATAATGTTACCGCAGGTTGGGGGAACCAGTACAGCTCTATCGCGGGTTCCGGAGTTAACGGCAGTGAGAGCTATGGAGTTTCTTATGCCGGTTTCGGCAGTACGGTGCAGTTTGATGTATTGAGTACGGTTGAGGGAGCTTATTTTACGAACAGCACCTACAGTTATTATTCAATGCTCAACGGTGACAATTTTGCCAAGAAGTTCGGCGGTGCAGACGGCAGTGATGAGGATTGGTTTTTGCTGACTGTTAAAGGTTATAACGGCGGTGTTGAGACGGAATCTTTGGAGATTTATCTTGCAGACTATCGTTTTGCTGACAGCAGTGATGATTATATACTTGACGAGTGGAAGTGGTTTGATCTTAGCGGTCTCGGTGAGGTTGATGAGGTGTCATTTTCTCTTTCATCGAGTGATGTTGGTGATTGGGGTATGAATACTCCGGCTTATTTTTCGATGGATAATTTTGTCAGCGTTCCTGAGCCGATGAGCATTTTAATTTTATCGGTTGGTGGTTTATTTTTGGGCCGATTGAGAAGTTAGTGTGGAATTTGACAGGGGCGGCGGTTCAGGCTGTCGCCCTTTTTCAGGTGATATTATGAGATATGGTTTTGTAAGCAATTATTTAGCAGGGTTTTGTGTGAGGGGGATGATTTTTGCATTTTTTGCGTTATCGTTATTTGGGTTTTGTGCGGGGGGGCCTTATCGTGAAAGCGGTATCAGCGGTTATGTGGATAATTTTGGCAGGGGTGCTGAGGTTGGAGCGGGAGTGTTGAATCCTTTGTTTGCTGGTTGGGCGAGCGGGGTTGCGGAATATAGTCCTGCAGGTAATGTAAGTGATGAGTGGGATGATGTTGAGAAGTGTCTTGGTCCGGCGACGGGTGATAATTTTGATGTTGTAAGTCTGGGTGATCTTAACGCAGATGAGATAGCAGATGGTAACGAGCCTGGTTTTATAACGTTGGTTTTCGATAGTGCTGTAAGTGACGGTCAGGGTTATGAGTTTGCGGTATTCGAGAACGGTATCGTTTCCGATTATAATACAGGCGACGGTTCTTTGGCGGGTGAGATGTTTGCAGAGCTTGGTTATGTTGAGGTTTCAACGGACGGTGAGCATTTTGTTCGGTTTGGGGGTGTTTGTCTGGTTGAGGAGGCTCCGGGTGCTTATGGTACGGTTGATATAACGGAGGTTTACGGTCTTGCGGGCAAGCATCCTAATACATTGTCGGTTTGTACGGGTACGGCGTTTGATCTTGGTGAGCTTTCGGGCAGGGCTGAGGTTTTGTCGGGACTGGTTAATCTTGATGAGATAAATTATCTGCGGATAGTTGATATACCGGGCAGCGGTGATTTTTTTGACGGAGCAGTTTACTTTACCGATCCTAACAGCTATCCATCTTATATGAATTATTCTGATGTTCATGCGGTTTATGATGCGTGGGTTACTCATGACAGCGGCGGGTTTGATCTGGATGCAGTAGGGGTTTTGAAAGAGCAGGTTTACAGGGGAGATATAAATCTTGACGGTGTGGTGGATTATTTTGATTTTGTTATACTGGCAGGCAGCTGGGGGAGTCATTTTGGTGATGAGGTTTATCTGGTCAGGTGTGATATTTCGGCGGTGAGAGATTATGTTGTAGATGAGCGGGATGCGGCAGTGCTTGGCAGTCAGTGGCTTGGCAGGGAAAGCTGGACGATAAGGGAGTGATTCATTGATGAAAAAAGGTTTGCGGTTAAAAGGTTTCAGTTTGATAGAGCTTCTTGTGGTTATTTCGATAATCGCGATGCTTATGGGAATTGTTTTGCCGAGTCTGGGCAGGGCGAAGTTTCTTGGCAGGAAGGTAGTATGACAGTCTAATTTGAGGAGCCTTGTTTTGGGCAACAGCAGTTATTCAGCTGATAATGAC
>CAZAYB010000115.1:6300-10148 GCA_964489215.1 uncultured Pirellulales bacterium | reverse complement strand
CTCCAGAGCGGAGGCAAAGATTTTACCTTTTTTAACCCACAAATTATCCCGAAGACCCAAAAAATTCAAAAGCATACTGAATCATACTCGACTGACGGAATAGACCTTAAATTTGCCTGACTTCATAGATGGCTTGGATTCTAAGACGCAAATCTTAAAAATTTTCAGTGTGAAAAAGTCTTTTATGTCGCTTTTTCACCCTCAAAGATGACTCATATTAGTTCTTTGATAGTGTAATAATAAGGACTAATCTTACTAAAATATCACTAAATTCTTACCAAATTTACTTAAATTCGCCCAAAATCCCCTCAAAAAACTTTAAAATTGACGCAAAGTGCGAAGAAACAGACGCAAAAGAGTCTTGTACTGTTTTGCGTAATTACGTAAAATAGAAATTGTTATTCTGGCAAAAAGGCGATCGTTATGCAAATAAAACTGCAGAAATTTAAAAAACAAAAAGGTTGTTTATTACTGAAACAAACTCGGCTTCTGAAATTAGTGTGTGTAAGCGCCTTTAAAATAAGGTTTTATACACTTCATTTACTTTTCACTTTTTTCCCAAATCTTAGTTAGGAGGGTAACAAATGTGTAGCAAAAAATTATTTATCGCAGCAATTATCTTAGCTGTAGTTGGCCTTAATGTTGTTCAGGCAGCTTTATGGGTGGACAACGATGCTAATGACCACCTCTGGAGCAGCGAAGAAAATTGGTCAGACGAAGCTGTCCCAACCTCAGCTGATGACGCAAGATTTAGTCAGTTCAATGATGAACTCAAAGAACACCCTTGTGTCATTGATTCTACAGTTAACGCCGAGTGTATGACCCTAAGCGGACCTGCATTTGGACCGGACACAGAATCATGGCTCACTATCACTGGCGGCTCGCTTACCATTGGTGACTACATGCAGGTAGGTTACGGAGACGTTGGACACCTCGAAATGTCCGGAGGAACGCTCACAACCGCAGGAGCAAGCACTTTTTTCGGAAGAAGCACAAACGGCGACGCTCGAGTAGACCTTAGCGGAACCGCTTTTGTTGACCTCGGACTTGGCGTAAACAACAAGGGAACATTTCACGGTGGATATGGTGATACCTGTAATGTCGAACTTAACATTAGTGAAAATGCCGTCCTCCAAAACGCCTCAACATACTGGCTTCCTTATAACGGTACCGCTACAGTAAACATGACCGGCGGTGTACTAAGATCAACCTGGGGACGTGTATACCTCGGACGACAACACGGCGGTGCAACCGGAGTTGGTGTATTCAACCTCTCAGGCGGACTCGTGGATATGAGTCATGACTTCTGTGTCAGTTATGATGGAAACGGAACATTGAACATGACTGGCGGTGAAATCAGATGCGGCTCAGGTTTTTACGCACCAAGGCTCGCTGGAGGAACTGCTGTTGCAAATCTTGACGGCGGAATCATTAACTGTGGATTTGTTGTTGTCCATCCCGGAAGTCTTATCGATATTACTGAAGGACAGATTGTATTTCCAAATGATGGAGTTTCTTACATACTTGGACTTGTAGATGATGGACTGATTACTGCCTACGGCGGAGACCCAAAGGCTGAAGTTGTAGCTGAGTATAATTCCGTTGCAAATGAAACAACTGTATACGCAACTATTCTTGATGATGGACAGGCCTGGAATCCTAACTACAAAGGACCTGAAACACTTTCTCCGGATAATGTCAGACCTGAACTTACATGGTCATCTGGTGATTTTGCAACATCTCATAAAGTCTATTTCGGAACAACCTATGAAGCCGTATTCAATGCTGATGAAAACGACCCCGAATACAAAGGCGAAGTAACTGTTAATTCATGGCAGGTAGACCAGGATTTATTGCTTGACACAAGCTACTTCTGGAGAATCGACGAAGTCGACGCAGTTAATACCTACAAAGGCGTAATCTGGAGTTTCACAACATCAGTTTACCTTAATATTGAAGACTTTGATAGTTATGTTGACGATGCCGCTCTTCAGGCCGCATGGTCGGACGCTAACATCATTGACACTTCAATCGTATTCGGTGGAGATCAGGCAATGGACGTAAAATATAGTCCCGCTGTTTACGAATTCACAAAAACCTTTGCTGCTCCTCAGGACTGGACACAGCAGGGCGTTGAAGGACTTACTTTCTGGATTTACGGTGGTCCTGCTAACAGTGCAGAAGATCTTTACGTGAAATTAACCGATAACTCCAGTGCAACAGGCATGGCTGTTACTAACGGCTTACCTGAGGACCTTCAGTCTGACACCTGGGTCGAAGTTAATATCAATCCAGCAGACGCCGGAATTGACCTTCAGAATGTTACTGAAATTACTATTGGTATCGGTGACGGTTCTGGTGCAGCAGGGACCGGAAGACTGAGAATTGACGAAATCAGACTATACCTGCCAAGGTGTGTACCTGATCTCGGACCGGTAACAGATTTTAATAACGATTGTTCAGTTAACATCACAGATTTCGCAATGATAGCCGCTCAATGGCTCGAGTCAGAAAAAAGGGTAACTCCAACTGCTCCTGCTGTAAACCCAAGAGCACATTACGAATTTGAAGACGCCTCTGGAGTAACAGTCACAGACTCTTCTGGTAACGATTACCATGCAGCTATTGACCATGCCTCAATACAGTGGGCAACAAGCTTCGATGATTCAGGAGCTCTGGATTTCACAAGCACAGGTTATGTAAGTGTACCTGTTGAAGCATTCAATGATTCAAACGACATTGAAACTCAAACCAGCATAAGCTTCTGGGCAAAGGGTGACACTATAGCTCCAGAAGACCCGCTGGAAAAGAGAACCGCATTCGCTGCTGGTAACTCTCCGCTTTCTTTCCACGGATGCACCGCATTGTTCCCATGGAACAACAGCTACATCTACTGGAGAAAGGGAAATCCGGATGATTCCTGGCAGGGAACACAGTTCTTGGCTTCATCTGAACAGTGGAGCGGTCAGTGGAATCATTACACCTTTACTCAAAATGCTGATACCGGTGAAATGAAAGTCTGGATAAATGGTCAGCTGATGGTTAATACTCCCAATAAGTTCTATCCAATTTACGGACTGGACCTGTTTGTTATTGGTGCCGACCATCTTGGAAATAATCCGTACCATGGCTTGATTGATGATTTCAGGATCTATGATACTGAACTTACTGTTGAAGAGATCATGTATCTTGCCGACCAGCCGGAACAGGTTACCCCGCTTCCCGAGGAAGCTGAACCTTATGACATAGTAAGTGACGGTGTTATTGATGTCGAGGACTTAAAAGCAGTGGCCTCTGAATATGCTTCAGAAAAACTCTGGCCAGACAATCAATAACAGTATTTAGTGTATTTTCAGGATCTGAGCGGGTAATACTGCTCAGGTCCTTTATGGTTTGAATTATAACAGGATTAAAAATGGATGAATCAAGAAAAAAAGTTGTTTTAACTTCTCTTGCGGTCATGTGCCTGTTGCTTGCCGTAGTAATAGTCATTGCAAGCATGCCTGAGTCCAAAGGCGTGGAAAGTCTGTCAAACAAAGAAATTGTAACAATAAAATGTTCCAGCAAATCCTGTCAGCACGTTTTCGAAATGGGCAAAAAGCAGTATTATCAGATAATTGAAGAAACCACTCCGCCGGGAGCATTAAACCCTTCTCCGATTGAGTGCGAAAAATGCGGTAAAAAAACCGGCTATAAAGCAATCAGATGCCCGGAATGTCAAACAGTTTTTTTCAGAATGGCAAGGATTGGGGATTTCGCTGACAGATGTCCCAAATGCAGCTTCAGCCAGACAGAATTTGAAAGAAAAAACAGAGATAGATAATTTAACTTTTCAAAATCATTAGAAT
>CAZAYB010000115.1:0-6290 GCA_964489215.1 uncultured Pirellulales bacterium | reverse complement strand
GGTGGAGAGCGAGCCTTAAAGCGTGAATTATGGGAAGAAGTTCCTAAGAAATATAAAAAAAGTTATCAAATTGAACTAGCTTTAAATTATTTTGCCAAACAAAATGGTAAAAAAATGGGTTATCAAGTTTTTGATAATTTAACTTTTCAAAATCATTAGAATTTTTAAGGATATTTTAAATGGAACAAAAAGTTCGACGAACATTTAAAAACAAGGCTTTTACATTAATTGAGTTGTTAGTCGTAATTTCAATTATTGCTTTATTGCTTTCTATCTTAATGCCTGCCCTTACAAAGGTTAAGGCAATGGCAATGAACATCGTTGACCAGGCAACCCTAAGGTCATGGGGTACCAACTTCCATCTCTATTGCGCCGAAAATGATGGTAAAATGATGTCAGGTTTTCCAGGTGGAGTATCGGGGGACCTTATACAAAAAGTTGAAAACGACCGATGGATTTATGCTCTTGAACCTTATTATGATGGTGCGGACGAAAAATTCTTCTACTGCCCAACAACAGGACCCGGAAAAACCGGGCCGTACAGAATATGGAAAACCCCGAAAAATCCTACAATAGGACTAAAAGAAGGTTACACCGGAAGCTATGGTATTAACGGCTGGACCTACAACCCTGCCGATTATGTTACAAACAGTGACGGAATGGTAGCTGGAAGATTTCCTCAGGAAAATTACTGGAGAAAGCTTGAAAATATACCTTTCGCAAATGAGGTGCCGTTATTAATGGACTCATTAATATGGAACGGCTATCCTTTCCCCGAGCAGTCTCCACCTGATTTCAATGGACAGCACCCTTCTTCAAATGATTCAAATACCGGAATGGCATGTTTTTGTGTTAATCGCCACAACGGATTCATCAACTCAACTTTCGCCGATACTTCCTGCAGAAAAGTTGGACTCAAGGAACTATGGGTACTGAAATGGCACAGAAATTATGAAATCGACTATTTGCCCTTATGGCCGGACTGGATGGATGGCTTCAAAGAGTATCCGCTTAAATAGGTTGTCATTCTATATTCGCAGCTTCTGAACTAAGAGTTTTAAGGCCTCCTCAATAAAGAACCTTTCCTTGGTTTTTTATCCATAATACCAGCTGCATTACTCCTTGACAAATAATACCAAAGGTGATAATGTATCTGCGTTTCATTTAGGATAAAAAAACAAGCTTTTTAGGCCCAATGGACAGGTAAATGAGTAATTTTACACCGGACTACAATAATCTGATTCAAGCTGCTAAAAACATAAAACCCAACCGAATCCCGCTTTACGATCATAATATTGATGAACCTTTCATCAGTAAATATTTAGGAAAAAACCTCGAAGTTTTAATAAATTCAGATCGTAAGGAAGAATTATCGCAATACTTCAGACGTTTTTGCAGCTTCTTTCTCGAGATGGGATACGACACTGTCTCTTTTGAAGTTTGTATCGGCAAAACCATGCCCGGCAGCGGTTCTCTGGGTGGGCACAAACCCGGGGAGATTCAAAACCGTAAGGATTTTGATAATTATCCCTGGGAAAAACTTGAGGATTTATATTTTGATTATGCTGATAAATATTTTGAAATACTCCGTGAACAGATGCCTGAAGGAATGAAAGCTGTTGGAGGGGTTGGAAATGGAGTTTTCGAATGTGTCCAGGAGCTGGTTGGATATCAGAGCCTTTGTTTAATTTCTTTCGATGACCCGCAGTTGTATAATTTGCTGTTTGAAACCATAGGCGGCGTTATCTGCAGGATATGGAAAAGGTTTTTGGAAAAATACGCTGACATATTTGCTGTTTGCAGATTTGGAGACGACCTGGGATATAAAAGTTCCACTTTGCTTAGTGAACATGACATTAAAAAATTAATAATTCCTCAGTATAAAAAGATAATTGCGATAGTCCATTCATACCAAAAACCGTTTTTGCTTCATAGCTGCGGTTGCATCTTTAATGTCATGGAAGATATTATAAATGAAGCGAAAATTGATGCTAAACATTCTAATGAAGATGCAATAGCCCCTTTTTCTGAGTGGACTGAAAAATTCGGCCAAAAAATCGGAAACTTTGGCGGCATAGATATGGACGTTCTTTGCCAGAAAACCGAAACCCAGATTCGCGATTACACCCTGGATATTCTGGAAAAGACCGCTCAATGCCGAGGAGTTGCCTATGGCTCAGGTAATTCAATACCTGACTATGTGCCGGTAAAAGGATACCTGGCAATGAACAAAGCCATCAGGCAATTCCGGGGCGATTAGATTCAATCGCTGACTCCGCCGTGCTCTGTGCATTATTTATTACGGGCAAAATGAATTGAGATCGAATCCTCAAAGGTGTCAATTATGCCTCCGTAAGGTCCTTCTTTGATTAGTTTCCCGCCCTCAACGTCTTTTACACTGAACATTGTACTGTCATATGAAAGCCCAACATTGTAAGTCATGCTTTCCGGCAGCTTGAAAACATAATCGGGTTTCGAAATTTTAACTTTAAGTTCATAGTTCTCATAAATTGCCGAATCGACACAGGCAGACGTTGAAGTGACAGTGGGAACTGATTGACCGTTATTGTACGTTTTGACAACGTATGTCCCCGGTCTTTGCGGAAGGAATAAATTCTGCCCGTCATGATAAGCCCATAATTTACCGTTAAGCTCTGCTCTTGTAAACTTGTTTGCAAATTCAACACGCGGAGCAAATATATAAGCACTCACTGAAAGAACTTTTACCGTGCACCCGTTACCCTGAACATCTTTAACAAGCATTTGTTTCTGACTTCCCCACCCTGGACGGACAACATTGTTTATATAACCCCACTTCTGTATCTGCGATTGCTCATAAGGCCCTGTGAAAACCCGCACAAGGTCACTTTCGTGCGGCAAAGAGGGCATTGTCTCCGGCTTAGGATCTAATATCCATTTGTCATAATCATCCAGGTAACTCAACCATTTTGCTCTGTTACTGCATAAAGGCTGGGCGCCTCGTACTGACCACCAGCCCGATTCTTTCACAAAGTAAGGACCTTTCCGCCGATCAAGAACATTAACAAGATTCACCTTCTCAATTCCATCCTGATTATCTATCGTTATTGACTTCTTATCTTCAAAACGGACTTTACGGGTACCTTCACTTAGGTATTCGATTAGATCATCAGTTTTACCTTTTCTAAGAGTCACGCATCCTTTAAGAGCCGCAGAAGATTTATGATGCAGATAAATTGTGTTTTTCTCTCTTATAACTCTATCTATTTTTGTTGGCTCAAAAAATACAACCTTCAAACCAGGCTTAATTTGCTGGCAGTCACTAAACTCGATCCAGTTAGCTTTAGATTCGCCCTCTGATTTTTTAACCTCCGTAGACGAATCAATATTTATATTTTCATAACCTTCAAAGCATATTTCAGTTACGAGAGGTGCTTCTGTTTTGTAATCAGCTTTTTTCTCAAAAAACGCCGTCGGTTCATCCGCAATCATTCTCCATCTCATCGTCTGTGGAATTTCAGTTCTGCCGTTAAAAAGGGTATAACACTGTTCCAAGGTACTTTCGTGTCCTCCTTCAGTTAATATCTTGTTTTCTACGGGAAGCTTAATCAGTTTGATATAATCGAACTCAACCTCACCCCCGTCAGACTGAACCGCAAGACTGAGTTTGAATCTTCTTCTTCCGCTTCTATGCGGAGCTGAAAAGCCCAGCTGACAGCTTTGCCATTCTTTATCCAGCATAAAAACTCCCGCTCGGGCATATATCCCGACCTCATTCTTCCAGTCGCGCGTCCTATTGGGTATTTTAAACTTCATGTTTTCATAATTCTCGTGAGCAAACCGATGACTGTTAAAGGTTATATCCACTCGCTGGCAGTCTCGGTTAGACTTCGCACGAGCAGCTAACATATAATTTCCTCTTTCACCGTCAAAATAAAGGTCTATTACCTGAGGCAATGAATTGCGCGAACCGCTCACACCTGCCGTCATTAAACTGTAAGAGTCCTCTTTTGCCAAATCAACAACAATCCGTTTCGCCGACTGGCCGTCATTATCCCTGGACAGTTCAGAAACGAATTCTTCCGAGCTGTCATCCTCTGCCCCAAGCTTATACAGAACATCTGAACTCAAAAAAGTCGGCTCAAAACTGACCTTAAATTGTGGAATAGCTTCGCCGTAGGCCCTTCTTATTTCAAGTCGTTGTTCTTTGTCGTCCTGTACATAGCAGCCAAAAACACCATTTACGGCCTTTGATCCGTAAGTTAAACTGCCGATAAACTGACCAGATAAAAAAAGCTCCATTCTGCCAGGCAATGAAGAATCGCATTCGACACGCATATCATAGCTGCCGGGTTTAAGATTGACACCTTGTCTAATTTTTAAGGCATTGCTTTTATCAAAAACATAATCAGTCGTAATCGAATTGGCTGATGTCTTCGTTTTTGTCTTAAAACCAGATATCAAATTTACCTTATCCGAATTGCTGTCAAACTCACCAAGATTACGACAGTCCCACGCAAATGAAGCTCCGGTTGTATAAGAAGACATATCCGCTGAAATAATTGCGTTATGCATCCTCATCGTTGTTACTGGCTTGAATTCCCTGTGAATAAAAAAGTTATTTCTCCAGTCATACTGCTCTGCTGCTGCCTCCCCGCTGCTGGGACCTACAATAAACCAGTGATGTCTTGGCCACGTCCAGAACAGAAGACCATCCCTGCCCGTTGACAAAAGCGGATAACAAACTGCTCCTCTGCAAGGATCAAGGCAGGCCGCATAAAGACCCCATCTCATCTCTTCAGGCAATGTAAAATCTGGCTCACCAAGCCACGTCATTCCTGTCTGAACCGGTATTTCACCCTCTTGCAGAGCAAGCGCATGTGGACGGAAATAGTCCCACATCTGTTTGGTTATCCAGTCCATGGTTGTATTTCCCGCAAAAATATTCCTTGGACCATAAAGCCTCGAATCTCCCTGACAAACCCGAAATACCATATTATACGAATTAACGAATGCAAGCTGACCCGGAAAAACAGAAAGCATAAGTAAATCATCATAACCGTTGCTAAAGGCCGAGCTGGCACACATTGTAACCTTTGTGTAATTAGGACCGTGAAAGTTTTCATGAAGTGTATTTTCATAGTGTTCTGCAACTGTCCCCGCACAAACCCAGCACTCAGCTATAAAAGACCCCGGATGATACTTCCACGTCTCTTCTGTTGAGCGTATTACATGTTCCCTGCCGTAAAGGGGCATTTCTTCTCTTGTGCCGCCGTCTTCAGACTCCCATCCGTCCATTAATCTTTGCCATGGATATTCAGTGCGGTCAAGCCATGGCCCGAAAAACCTTGATGAGTATCCGATCTTGTCTTCAAAAGTTGCTCCAGCTCCCCAGCTTGCATGCTGGTCAAGCAGATACCCCCATTCATGAGCATATTCTATTGCGTCCCTGAAATTACCCCCCTGAAGATAATTATTGTGTGCGTAAGGATACAGTTGGATGTAATTAGAACCCCATTTAGCTGGCTCCTCCACCAGACGTTTATCCCAGTAATTCCTTGTGATTTTCCTGTCGTTCCTTCGCTGATAATTACTGTTACCTTCCCAGCCCCAAAGATGGCAGTAAGACCTCCCCGGTAGATCCCCATTCCAGTGATAATCAAAGCTTCTGTTTGCTAATCGTTCCACTGTTAGCAGTTTAATTACCAGCTCATCACCCTGAGGAATATGGATGCCAGGCCTTCTTCGAAGTTCTATCACATGGGTCCCGCTATCCTCTATAACAAAGTCGAAATTATAGACCGGTGCCTTTTCTTTCTGCTCACTGGTAAAATATGCGCTGTGATAAGCAAGAGCTTTACCGTCTACAAGAAACAGAACGTCACGTCTTTTTTTCCCGATATCCGAAAGAAAACTTAACCTGTAAAGACCTGCGTCAAGTTCCTTGTACCACTTTATCGCGGTTTTGCCTGATTCTGGAAGATTATAAAGACTCACCGGAAGATCAGGCTCATGCCCTTTCCATGTAATCACAGATTCCTTCCGAGCCTCAAGATGGTAAGCATTTTGAGAAAACGAAACACCAATGCAAACTGAGAGCAGAAAAACGACAATAATCTTGTACATAACTTTCTCCTGGCTTAATTCTAAAAGGTAGCTCTAATAATTGCGTTTGAGCGGCAAGTGGAAAATTTTTGACCTCTGGCAAGAAAGGCAAATCAAAAACAAAAAGGTTCGCTTTCCGCCAAAATAAATTTTTAGAGAGACCCTTATTTCTTAAAGTAAATTTTCACCTCACGCTGAAGCATTTT
>CAZAYB010000114.1:0-10213 GCA_964489215.1 uncultured Pirellulales bacterium | reverse complement strand
TCTATAGCAAAGACATTCCATTGCCCGATTCATCTTGGTCTTACACATGCAGGGCTTGCAGAAGATGCGGCGATACCATCAGCAGTTGCACTTGGTGTACTTCTTCACGAGGGTATAGGTGATACGGTAAGGGTTTCAATCGCGGGCAATCCCAATCAGGAAATAAAAATTGCCAGGCAGATATTGAAGGCACTTGGCCTTTACCATGACCAGGAACCGAAACTGATAGTCTGTCCGACCTGCGGACGTTGCCAGATAGATGTTGTTAAACTGGCAAAATCGGTTAGAAAAGTGATGAAGGATGTAAAAATTCCGGTTAAGCTTGCGGTGATGGGATGTATAGTTAACGGTCCAGGGGAGGCAAAGGATGCCGATCTTGCGATATGCGCGGCGAACAAAAAAGGGTATCTTTACAGGAACGGGGTAAAGCTTGCGACTGTGCCGGAAGAAAATCTTCTGGAGGCTATGGCAGAAGAACTGGACAAAATGGGAGCATTTGAAAATCAAAGGCAAGAAAGTTAATGGCAATATCATTCAAATGCCCGGGTTGCGGCAATTTTTGTGCTTTTGCAGAAAAATACGCAAACAGGCGTGCTACATGTCTTAATTGCGGACGAAAACTTGTGATACCGGCCGGTGATGGTCAGGAAGCGGTCCTTGTTAAGGAAAATAACCGCCAGATACTGCCGGGCTTTTACAAAAATGTACTTACAGGCTGGATTCATACTTTTTTACATATTCAGTCTCTGGCTGGTGTAGTTGCTGTTTCAGCGGCAGTTTTCTTTATGTTCTTTTTTTCGAATCTTGACTTTTCATTTACTCTTCCGGGGTTTCGGGTACAGCTTCCTATCGGTTTGATAATGGTTATTTTCATAAAGGGCAGTTTGTACTGGTATTATATGGAAATAATTTCGGCTGCGGCTGACGGCGAAGATGTTCTGGTTGAGCCTGATATCGGCAGTGGTTTTGAATTTATATTCAACGTTATCAAGAGTATATATTTTTTTGTGGTTGCCTTGATACTCGCTGAACTGCCCTTTTGGATACTGATTGCCCTCCTTGAAGCAAAGAATATCAATATCACGATTGTCAACCATGGACTTGTACTGATTGGTCTGTTTATCTTTCCGATTGTAATACTTATGATAATTACTGCACGTGAGCTATGGATGGTATTCCGTGTGGACCAATGGTTAAAACCCATTATCAAGGCTCCTTGTGCCTACCTTTTTAGTTCGTCACTTCTGGTAATCGGGTGGTCTCTTTCATTCTATACGAAGGAATATTACCAAATCGAAAACGATGATAAATTGATAATCGCTTTATGGCTTTGTGCGAATCTTGGCAATCAGTTCCTGATCATTATAGCAATGAGGGCAATAGGGCTTTTCTTTCTACATTACAATCGTTATATGGACTGGGTAGATGAAGGTTTTTAATTATCAATATCAGGCAGCTGAATATTCTCTTTTGCAGATTCAGGCAAAACTACCGGTATGTCAAGGTGGAAAGTTGCGCCTTTTCCAGGTTCACTTTCGACGGAAATGTTACCTGCCAGCAGGGCAGTAAGCTCTCTGCATATCGCAAGGCCAAGTCCTGTTCCAGCTCCCCCTCTTGTAATAGAACCGTCAACCTGGAGGAATTTTTCGAATATTTTTTCCTGGAACTCCTTTGTAATTCCCGGTCCGGTATCAGAAACTGTTATACGTACAGTTTTTTCTTCGAGCAAAGTGGCCTGGAGTTTTACCAGTCCCCGCTTTGGGGTAAATTTTATAGCATTGCTCAAAAGATTGTATAGTATCTGCTGCACCTTTCCCGGGTCTGTAGAGACCAGAGGCAGGTTTTCATCAGCGGTCAGCCTTACCTCTATCATTTTCTTTTCAGAAAGCGGTGCAAAGAAGTTTATGAGGCTCTGGCACAGATCCGCAATGTTAGCCTTTTCGACCTTTAGCTGCATTTTGCCAGCTTCAGCTTTTGCAAGGTCGAGCAGGTCGTTTATCATGTTCAAGAGGTTTCGGCCCGAAGTTACAATGTTTTCGGCGTAACGCTTTGATTTTTCTATATTGTCGCCTGGCTTTTCACGCAGAAGCTCGGCAAAACCAAGAATCGCATTTAGCGGTGTGCGAAACTCATGGCTCATATTAGCGAGGAACTCACTTTTTAGCTTGTTCGCTCTGAAAAGCTCGATATTTCTGTCAGAAAGCTGAGCTATCTTTGCGTCAAGCTGCTTGTTAGCCTGTCGAAGCTTCTCCTGAGATTCCTGAAGTACATCGAGCATGTGGTTGAAAGCATCTGCCAGCCTCTGATATTCATCACCAGTACTGATAGCGCTTCTTGCATCAAGATTACCCTCAGCGATGTTGTTTACCAGTGCCCTTAACTGCCTGATGGGCCTTAGAATTATCCTCTGGGCAATGGTGTAGAATGAAACCATGGCCCCGATACCTGCCAGGAGGAAAGCGACCCCAATCCAAACCCTGTTCATCCAGAAGACGTTTGAAATATCACGCGCGGGAGTTTCGATAACCATCGCCCCGATAAGCTGGTTCTTATTATATGCAAATGCGGTTCCGGTTTCATTATGACATGCCAGGCAGTTATCATTTGCGCGAACTACCCGAACGTAATTATTTGTCTGAAGGCCTTGCTTTTTTTCGACCCATAATGCATCGTTTCTGTCCTGCTGGTCAAGCAGTTTTTCCAGCATCTGTTTTTGCTTTTGGGTAATGTCGACGGGTATCTGCTGGTCCTTATCGAGACGGAACCATCGAATTGTCTGTTCGCTGGAAGGAGCCTGCAAGCCCGTTTCCCTGAGCATTGGCAGGCTTTTTGCGGGGTCTATTTCTACCTGAAAATGTCTTTCATAAAGCAGATGAGCGACGGCTTTTGATGAATCCAGGGAGATTTTGTCGGTTAGCCTTGACATCCAGAAATACGGTATGCTTAGTGCAAGAGCAAGTGAAAACAATACCGCAGCGCCAAACTGAAGCCTGCACTTTTCAGCAAGTGAAAGGGGTTTTAGTTTTAATCTGCGAAGCAGTTTATCCAGTATAGAAGCAATCTGTCTTCGCAGTTTGGTAAACATACTTTTTTCCGATATTTTTAGAGGTTCTCAGATCTCTTTGCATCCACGGCATTTAGATGTTTCTGGGTTCTGATGTTAAGCTCATCCAGCTGTTTTTTATCGACCTCTGAAGGTGCGTCAGTCAGCAGGCACTGTCCTCTTTGAGTCTTTGGAAAGGCGATAACGTCCCTGATGTTGTCTGTTCCTGTCAGCATCATAACCAGTCTGTCAAGCCCGAATGCAAGTCCTCCGTGCGGGGGAGCGCCATACTCAAGAGACTTCAAAATGAACCCGAATCTTTCCTGTGCCTGCTCTTCAGTAATGTTTAACAGCTTGAATATTTTCCTTTGCATTTTGGGGTCATGAATACGAATTGACCCTCCTCCCAGCTCCAGGCCGTTGAGCACAAGGTCGTAGGCTCTGGAGTTTACCTGGTCCGGGTCAGTGTCCATTTTTCCGATGTCCTCAATTATCGGCGCGGTAAATGGATGATGCAGCGAATCGTATCGCTTTTGGTCTTCGTTATATTCGACAAGCGGAAAGTCAACGATCCATACAAATCTGAAATCGTTTTCCTTTATGAGTCCAAGCTCCTTAGCGAGACGAACCCTTAACGGCGCTAAAGCCTTATTTGCGACAGAAGGCTTGTCGGCGATAAATAATAACAAATCACCTTCCTGAGCGCTGAATATCTCAATTATTTTCGCCTTTTGCTGTTCATCGAAAAACTTCGCTATTGAACTTGTCAAAGTAGGCTTGCCGGTTTCTTCGGATTTAGTAACCTTGAACCAGGCCAGTCCTTTTGCACCATAGTCCCCGACATAGCCGGTAAGTGTTTTTTCGATATCAGATCTTGAATATTTTGCCCCGGCCCTGGCACAAAGTCCTTTAACTATGCCACCTTTTTGAACGGTTGAAGTGAATACCTTGAAGTCGCAATTGGCAGCTATATCAGTAATTTCCCTTAGCTTCATGTCAAAACGCAGATCAGGTCTGTCGATACCATAGTCTTTTACGGCCTGGTCATAGGACATTCGCTCAACCGGCAACTTAAGGTCAAAATCAAGAACTTCCTTGAAAATTTCAGCGATAAGCTGTTCATTTACAGTCATTACATCTTCTTCGTCAACAAAGCTCATCTCCACGTCGATTTGTGTGAACTCAGCCTGCCTGTCTGCCCGCGGGTCCTCATCACGGAAGCATCTTACGATCTGAAAATATTTTTCAATTCCCGAAATCATCAGAATCTGCTTGAAAAGCTGAGGTGACTGGGGCAGAGCGTAAAATGAACCCTGGTATAGCCTGCTTGGGACCAGGTAGTCTCTTGCACCTTCGGGTGTGCTCTTACCGAGCATAGGGGTTTCAATTTCCCAGAAGCCGAGTTTATCGAAATATTTTCTGGTTATTGAAGTGACCTTATGGCGAACATCCATTATATTCTGCATTTTTGGTCTTCGCAGATCAATGAATCTGTTTACCAGTCTAAGCTCTTCATTAACGTTTTCGGCATTGCTTAGCTCAAAAGGCGGTGTTTTGGCAGTGTTGAGGACTTCGAGCTTATCAACTATGATTTCTATTTTTCCTGTAGGCAGTTTTGGGTTTTCCAGTCCCTGTCCCCTTGGTCTGACCTTACCAGAAGCTGCAATAACCCATTCATCCCTGACATCACGTGCCATTTTATGTGCGTTTTGGTTTACTTCAGGGTCAAAAACCAACTGAACAAGACCTGACCGGTCTCTCAGGTCAATAAAAACAAGATTCCCGTGATCCCTGTAGGAATTTGCCCATCCGGCAACAACGACTTGCTGTCCGATGTTATCGGTTCTGAAAACTCCGCACTGATGTGTTCTTTTCAACATTTCACTACTTTCTGTCAATAAACTAAAAAATCCCTGGCGAAACGCCCTGTATATGCGGCAAAAGCTCCAAAAACGGTTTCTTTTTGCCAATACGTCCATTTATAAGTGCAACATGATATCGCAGAGGAGTTTTCAAGTCAACAATAAAGGCTGTCTGTAAAGCTTTTTCAACTTAATTAAGTTATATAATCAGGAAAAACTTTGACTGCGAATCTTTCTGCGTGTAAAATCCGTCATGGTTTATTCAATGCAATATTTCAATTCGTTTCAATGTTCCGCCTTAGCCGGGAAGGGGTATTCTTATGGTTTTTGACAGGATAGTCGCAGACGGTATAACTTTTGATGATATACTTCTTTTACCAGCCCGGAGCGATTTTGTTCCATCTGATGCAGATACATCGACGAATCTGACAAATAACATCGGGATAAATATCCCCATAATATCAGCCGCGATGGATACTGTAACAGAATCTTCTTTGGCGATAGCAATCGCCCAGGAAGGGGGCATAGGTATAATTCACAAGAATCTGAACATCGAGGCTCAGAAAAGAGAGGTTGCCAAGGTTAAAAGAAGTGAAAACGGTGTTATTCAGGATCCAGTTGTTCTTGGTCCGGATGTCTCGGTGGTAATTGCGCGTGAAGTGATGAACGAGCAGAATGTTTCTGGTATTCCGATTGTGAGTAATAAAAAGCTAGTTGGTATTCTTACCCGTCGAGATCTGAAGTTTCTTAAAGACGATGGCGTAAAGGTCGGGGAGGTTATGACTAATGACCTTATAACAGCAGATGAGAAATGCACCCTTGATAAGGCAAAGGAAATCCTTCAGCGTGCTAAAGTTGAGAAGCTTTTACTTGTGGACAAAAACGGCGGTCTTGCAGGTATGATAACGATGAGAGATATTATTCGTATGAAGCAGTACCCAAAGGCGGTTCGAGATGCGAGGGGCCGATTGCGAACGGGAGCCGCAGTAGGTGTTCATGATTTTGACCGAATAGACGCACTTATCGAAGCTGAAGTTGACGTAATAGTTGTCGATACGGCCCATGGCCACTCAAGAAATGTAATAGAAACGGTATCGGGGATAAAAAAGAAGCACGATATAGATGTGATTGCGGGTAATATAGCGACCACAGAAGCTGCCAGCGATCTGATCAAGGCAGGTGCCAACGCTGTCAAGGCAGGTATAGGTCCTGGTGCAATCTGCACAACAAGAGTGATAAGCGGAGTTGGGGTACCTCAGATAACAGCGATAATAAACTGCTGTAAGGCAGCGGATGATGCAAATATACCTGTAATTGCTGACGGTGGAATAAGGCACAGCGGAGATATAAGCAAAGCCCTTGCAGCAGGTGCGTCGAGCGTAATGCTTGGCTCATTACTTGCAGGTCTTGACGAAAGCCCCGGTCAGCTTGTTATATATAAAGGCAGGCAGTTCAAGGAATACCGGGGGATGGGGTCATTGGGGGCAATGGTTAAAGGTTCTGCTGACCGATACGGACAAAAGGCAACACAGCAGACGAATAAACTGGTTCCGGAAGGAGTTGAAGGGAGGGTTCCTTACAGAGGTAAACTTGAAGATTACCTTTATCAGCTTGTCGGCGGTTTGCGTGCGGGTATGGGATACTGCGGGACAAGAACGATAGAACAATTGCGAACAACCGCAGAATTTGTAAAAAACAGTCCTGCGGGCGTAAATGAATCCCATCCACATGATATACTGATAACCAAGGAAAGCCCGAATTATTCGGCACAGTCTTTTGAAGGCTAAAGAGGGAGAAAAGAATTGAACAGGGAAGTTGTAGCAATTATTGATTTCGGCAGTCAATACGGTCAGCTGATCGCTCGGCGTGTTCGTGAAAACAACGTATATTCAATGATCTATCAACCGAATGTAAGTGCAGGTGAGCTTAGCAGGCTTGGGCTTAAGGGTATAATCCTTTCGGGGGGTCCTGCCAGTGTTTACTCCGAAAACGCACCACAATGCGATGATCAGATATTCAGTCTGGGTGTGCCAGTTCTTGGTATATGCTATGGCATGCAGTACGGGTGCAGGGTTCTGGGAGCGGATGTTCAGCCTGCCAAGAGCAGAGAATACGGAAGGACAGAACTGAATATCACAAACACCGAAGACCTTTTTGAAACATTGCCTGAAAACACCACCGCCTGGATGAGCCATGGTGACCAGGTAAATCAGCTTAATGAAGATTTCGAATCGCTTGCTGAAACTCCTACCTGTCCTTATGCTGCAGTGCGTCATACAAAGGGCAATTTCTTCGGTGTTCAGTTTCATCCTGAAGTAACTCATACACCCCGAGGGGTTGATATTTTAAAGAATTTCCTTTACAACATCTGCAAATGCAGCGGGGATTGGCAGATGAGCGACTTTGTAGAGGAAACGGTATCTAATGTTCGAGAGCAGGTGAAAGATTCAAAAGTTATCTGCGGACTGTCAGGGGGTGTTGATTCTGCGGTAACCGCGGCTTTGCTGCATAAAGCAGTCGGTGATCAGCTGACCTGTATTTTTGTTGATAACGGTCTTTTGAGGAAAAATGAAAGACAGGCAGTCGAAAATATGTTCAGGGGCCATTTCAAGATTGATCTGCATGTAGTTGACTGGAGCGAGAAGTTTTTGACAAAGCTTGCAGGTGTAACGAATCCGCAGCAAAAGCGTAAAATAATCGGAGCGGAATTTATAGAGGCTTTTAAGAGTGAAGCTGACAAGATTAAAGGGGCCTCATTCTTAGCGCAGGGAACGTTGTATCCTGATGTGATAGAATCCGGAAACAAAGACGGCAATTTAGCGGCAAATATCAAGCTTCATCACAATGTAGGGGGCTTGCCGGAGAAGCTTGGTTTTAATCTTGTCGAGCCGTTAAGGGATCTTTTTAAGGACGAAGTAAGGCTTGTTGGTGAGTACCTTGGTTTGCCGGAGGATATGGTATGGCGTCATCCTTTCCCCGGGCCGGGTCTTGCGGTGAGAATTATTGGAGAAATAACGCATAAACGCCTTGAGATTGTCCGAGAGGCTGACAATATTTTGATAGAGGAAATCAAGGCTTGCAATCTCTACGGCAAAGTGAGCCAGGCACTTGCGGTGCTGCTTCCTATAAGCACAGTAGGTGTAATGGGTGACGAAAGAAGTTATGACAATGTTATAGCAATCCGTTCTGTTGACACAACCGATTTCATGACGGCTGACTTTTCCTATATTCCTCATGAAACCCTCGGAAGAATCGCCAACAGGATAATAAATGAAATTCGGGGCGTCAATCGGGTTGTCTACGACATATCAAGCAAACCCCCTGCCACAATCGAATGGGAATAATCGGCAGAAATAACAAGACATAACATTACCGAATTTTAAAGGTGTGATTATAAACTTTTTTTGTTTAGCCGCGTATATATGCGTGAAAAACATGTAAAGACGGTTCTGTATGTCGTTTTAACAATTCAGCAGCTTTATTCTTTGCATTATAGTTAAAATAATGGACATTTTTGTTTTTTATGACTTTACTTAGTGACAATGTTTATAACAGTCGCCAAGGCAGGGAGCAGAAGAAAGTTAAGCTTTGGCGATACTGTGGGTTGATGGTTACCTATAAGTGCAATGGCCGATGCGAGTTTTGTTATTACCATTGCGGTCCTGAAAAAGGGGGTAAAATTGATGTTGAGACCGCTGTTGGGGCCTGGGAGGGTATAGTGAATTTATCGGCTGACCGGACGAAAATACATATAACCGGAGGTGAACCTTTTCTGTATTTCGATCTGATTGCCCGGATAGCAGAAGAAGTTAAAAAGATGTCCCTTCCGGGTTTTGACAGTATAGAAACTAACGGTTACTGGGCAGAAAATGATAAGATTGTGCGTGAGAGAATCGGTTTTTTGCATAATATGGGACTAAACAAGCTTGCAGTCGGGTGGGATCCTTTTCACGCTGAGTTTGTGGATGTAAGTAAGGTTCGACGTCTTGTGGATATTTCAAGAGGTATACTTGGTAAGGATAAAGTGCTTGTAAGATGGGAAAAATATATCCAGAACCCCTGCCAAATGGCCGATATTTGCGATATGGACAATTTGGATGATAAAATAGCAATGCTTAAAGAGGACCGGTGCAGATTTACCGGACGTGCATCAGGACGACTTTCAGAACCGTTTCGAACTAAAAGTATCGACCAGATAGCTGAATATAACTGTCGAAACGCGTTTCTTCACTCCGGCGGAGTTCATATTGATCCTTACGGCAATGTATTTAACGGCCAATGCAGCGGGATAATTACAGGAAACGTAAAAAACCAGAGCATTGACACTTTATGGAAGCTTTTTGATCCTTGTTCCCAGGAATTTATCGAAACCCTTTTTTACAGGGGGCCTGTGGGTCTTGCTGAAGAAGCGGGTAAGCTGGGGTTTGATCTTAGCGGAAAATGGGCAGGTAAATGTCATTTATGTTCTGAAGTCAGGCAATTTTTCTTTGACAGAAATTTACATTCACGGATAATAGGACCGAACGACTGTTATGAAAAGTCATCGCTAAACTGTGACGGAGAATACAGCTGTGAGTGAGACTAATTATGATTCTATTTTCGGCAGGGTCGCTCTTGACCAAAAGCTTTGTACCGAAGAAGAGCTTCTTAAGTGTCAGCAGGAGCTTAAGTCAAGGGCAGGCGAGGAACCTACGACCATCGAGGATCTCATGGTGCAAAGAGGTTATGTAACTAAAAGTCAGGCTCAGCGGGTTCGAGAAAGCCTTAAGGAAAGCAAGGACACGGCGAATAACGTCCCAGGTTATAAGATACTTGGCAAACTTGGTTCCGGAGCAATGGCAATTGTATATAAGGCAAAACAGCTTAGCCTTGACAGGACGGTTGCGATAAAAATTCTTCCGAAAAGGTTTACAGAAAAACCTGATTATATTAAGCGATTCTATAAGGAAGGCAAACTCGCGGCCAAAATGAATCATAACAATATTGTGCAGGCGATAGATGTGGGGGAGGCTGGGGGTCTTTACTACTTTGTGATGGAATATGTCGAGGGAAAAACTCTCTACGATGATTTGGCTAAGGGTAAGGTGTTTAATGAGCAGGAAGCACTGGAAATAATAATTCAGCTTGCCAAGGCTCTTGGTCACGCTCATGCTCAGGGACTAATCCACCGGGATGTCAAGCCCAAGAATATCATGATAAACACAGATAACGTTGTCAAGCTTGCGGATATGGGACTGGCAAGAGCAACCAGTGATGCCGAAGCTGCCAAAAGTGAGGCTGGTAAGGCATTCGGCACACCTTATTATAT
>CAZAYB010000113.1:1931-10256 GCA_964489215.1 uncultured Pirellulales bacterium | reverse complement strand
CCACCCCGCAATGCCGAAGTAACCATCATCGAACCGGGCTTTTTAATACCCCTTATTGTCATACAGCTGTGAGAGGCTTCGATTACAACCGCAACACCTTTAGCCTGAAGATTGCTCATCAAAAAATCAGCTATTTGCTGCGTAAGCCTCTCCTGAACCTGAGGCCGACGGGCAAAACAATCTACTATTCTCGCAAGCTTGCTGAGCCCAAGAACAGATCCGCTCGGTAGATATGCAACGTGAGCTTTACCAATAAACGGCATAAGATGATGCTCACAAACACTGTAAAAAGAAATATCACGAAGAGCAACAATCTCATCATATTTCTCATGAAAAACCGTCTGAACAAATTCTTCAGGCTCTTGCCTTAACCCCGCAAAAAGCTCTTCATACATCCTCGCTACACGCTCAGGAGTACCAAAAAGACCCTCTCGTTCCACATCTTCTCCCACCGCCTCCAGAATCAGCTTAACTGCCCTCTGGATCTTCTCAAAATCCACCGGGCTCTTTTCCACGTTCTTTTCTTTGGACATAAAAATCTCTCTTCAAATCAATGTTCTAAAACCGCTCTTGACATAAATTAAGGGGACCGTAAACATCTATCTGCTAAAATCAGATTTCCGTCTATTATACTGAACTTATAAAAACTGCTCAGTCATTTTTTGGTCAGGTTTTTGACAAACTCCGTCAACGCCCTGACACCAAAACCCTGAGAACCAAAACCCGATTTAGTCGATGGGTCATACATACCAGGACCTGCTATATCAAGATGCGCCCACTTAACATCTTCACCGGCAAACTGTCTCAAAAAAGCTCCAGCAGTACAGGCCCCGCCCCAACGAGAACCTATATTCTTAAGATCCGCAACTTCAGACTTCATCTCCTCAAGGTACTCGTCTCCGCAGGGCAATGGCCAGAACTTCTCACCGCTAACCTTACCTGCCTCACAAATCTGCTCACTTAGATCATCATCATTACTCATAACTCCCGCGTAATACTTACCTAATGCCACAACACACGCACCCGTCAAAGTCGCCGCGTCAATTATAATATCGCACTTGTGCTCTTTAGCAAAATGAATACCGTCACTCATAACCATCCTGCCCTCAGCATCGGTATTCTGTATCTCAACCGTTTTCTTGCTGTAAGTGGTTACTACATCCCCTGGCCTGATACTTGACGAACCGGGCATATTTTCCGCTGAACATATTATCCCGTGAATTTTAATCGGAAGCTTAAGCTCCGCAACCGCACGTATCGTACCCAGCATCGCAGCTCCCCCGCCCATATCCATCTTCATTTCGTGCATACCAGAAGAAGGCTTAATACTTATCCCCCCCGAATCAAACGTGATAGCCTTGCCCACAAGACCCAGAACTGGCGTCTTCGCCTTAACATTACCAGGACTATACTTCAAATGGATCAGCCTTGGCGGATTCTTCGAACCCTGACCAATCGCAATCATTCCGCCGAATTTCTTATCCTTAAGCTGCTTCTCAGACATAACAGAACAACTAAGATTGCTTATCGACTTGGCCATCTTCCTCGCCTCAGAAGCAAGAGACCCAGGATACAAAAGATTAGCTGGACGGTTCGCAAGCGTCCGCGCCCACTGCTGCGCTTTGCCTATCTTAGACCCGGCACTTACCGCACTGGCCTTGCCCCCTGCAATAATAAACTCAACTGAACCGGGCCGTTTATTATCCTTGTCAAACGTAATAAGCTCGTCATATTTGTAAGCTCCAAGAAAGGCCGACTCAACCGTAGCCTTATCTATATCATCACGGTCAAATTTATCCGCAAGCTCAACACCTGCCGCAATGCAAACATTCTTAGCCTTAATTTCAAGTGCCTTTGACGATGCCGATTTTACCGCTTTTCGTAAAACATCCAAATCCGCCTTTTTCTTCTTGCCAAGCCCCGTCAAAAGCACACGTACAGCACCTATCTTGCCGTCCCCGTAAAGAAGAGTCGTTTCACCAGCTTCTGCCTTGAAATCGCCCGTCTTAATTACTTTCTTTATCCACCCCCCAAGAGCCTTATCAACTCCCTCAACTGCCTTGCCTCTCGAATTACTGTCACTGAAAACTCCGACCACAAGTAAATCTGTTTTAATCTTATTAACGTCAACTTTTGATGACCTGGCTTTAACATTGATAATTTTGTTCGGCATTTTAATCCCTCAACATTTCTATTCTTTCGCTTTTTCCGTTACAGACTTGGAACGTTTATGACTCCTGAATCTAAGAAAAGACTCTATAAACTCCTCAATATCTCCATCAAGAACCGCATCGACATTACCGGTCTGCATATCCGTCCTGTGATCCTTAACCATCTGGTAGGGCTGAAGAACGTAACTGCGTATCTGATTGCCCCACGCTATCTCTCCCTTATTACCGTAAAGCTTCGCCAATTCCGCATCTCTTTTCTGTTCCTCGAGCATATAAAGACGAGCCTTTAACATTTTCATCGCTTCTGAACGATTTTTATGCTGAGAACGGTCATTTTGACATTGAACAACTATACCCGTCGGCTCATGTGTTATACGAACCGCCGAAGAAACCTTGTTAACATGCTGACCCCCCGCTCCCGATGCCCTGTAAGTATCAACCCTCAGATCCTTATCATCGATATCAATATCAATATCATCATCATACTCCGGTATCACATCAACCGCAGCAAAACTCGTATGCCTCCTCGAATTGGAATCAAAGGGCGATATACGAACCAGACGGTGAACACCGCTCTCGCAGGAAAGCTTGCCGAAAGCGAATGGACCATTAACTTTTAACGTTATCGAACGAATACCAACCTCTTCACCTGGTGTTATATCCATCTCCTCAAAGGTATATTTATTCTGCTCGAAATACCTCGTATACATCCTCAAAAGAATATTAGCCCAGTCACAGCTTTCCGTACCGCCTGCACCGGCATGAATCGAAAAAAATGCCCCCTTCAAATCATCCGGACCGGAAAGCATACCGCTTATCTCGATACGGTCGCATCGTTTTTCAAGCTTCTTCAAATCCGCTGCAATCGCATCAAAAGTATCGCTGTCATCCTCATCTTCTGCAAGAACGAACAATTCCTCAAGGTCACGCACCGCAGATTCCATTTCAACAACAGGATCGACTATCGACTTAATCGCACTTAACCTCGAAGCAACCTTCTGTGCCTTCTCTGTATCATCCCAGAAATCAGGCCTGGACATCTTCGACTCCAGACCGCTTAATAACTCCTGCTTGGCTGGAAGGTCAAAGCCACCCCCGTATTTGCTTAACCCTCAAATCAAGTCCCTCAATTGACCCTTTTATATCTGATCGTTCCATTATATGATTTCTCCATAAACTGTTCTCAGTTAACAACTACGGATTCACACCCGTAGAATTGCGGATGATTATTAAATATTGTTTATAACAGAAAAATACTTGATTTTCAAGAATCAAAAACCTCTTTCACCCAAAAGAAATATATCGCTGCGGTTTTTATTGAACAACAGACGCAATAATGTATAATATGCAAAAATACCGTGAATAACTACGCTAATACTTAACCGAAAACTGAGAAAGATTATATGAAGCCTATTTATGTAAGCGCCACCGTACAGGACAGCGGAAAAACATCTGTCAGCCTCGGATTAATGCAGATGCTGCAAAACCAGGGCCTAAACCCGGGATACTGCAAGCCCGTCGGACAGCACTATGTAAGATACAAAGATAACAACATAGACGAAGATGCCGTACTCATGCACCAGGTGTTCAATTTCCACGACCACCCGCACTACATGAGCCCCATAGCAATAGAAAAAGGATTCACAAGAAAATTCATCAACAATCCAGACGTCACACCCCTGGAAAAGGAATTGATTGATTCGATTAAAACTCTCGAAAATGACCACGAAATGCTGATTATTGAAGGAACAGGACACGCAGGTGTAGGAAGCTGTTTTGGACTCTCAAATGCAAGAGTGGCAAAACTGCTCGACGCAAAGGTCGTCATAGTAACAGCTGGAGGAATTGGAAAACCAATCGACGAAATTGCCCTGAGCATGGCTCTGTTCAAAGAGCACAAAGTCGATGTCCTCGGAGTAATTTTGAACAAGGTACTGCCTGAAAAATACGATAAAGTAAAGGAAACCGTCAGCAAAGGACTCAAACTGCTCGACACAAGACTGCTCGGAGCAATACCCTACGAACCTGCACTCTCATATTTTACCATGGGTCAGCTCATGGAAGCTTTCAAATGGCCTGTCGTTTGCGGAGAAGAATCTCTGTCAAACCGGATCGAAAACACCGTAATCGCCGCAATGGAACCCCAAAACGTACTCGGGCACATGCACAATAACACACTCATAATAACACCCGGAGACAGAATAGACAACATACTTGTCTCGATCGTCGTACTCTCAAAAACATTCCCCCAATCAGGAGGAGTAATACTGACAGGAGGCCTGGAACCCCACCCAAAAATACTACCGCTTCTAACCGCAAGCAATATACCGGTACTCATGAGCAGCGAAGACACTTACGCCGTCAGCAGTAAAATGAACAAAATAGGGTTTAAAATAAATTCTTACGATACCGATAAAATTGTAAAACTTCACCAGCTCGTGGAGAAAAACGTAAACACAAAAGAGATACTAACCAGGCTAAAAGACTGATAATCTGTACCTGAAACATCCCAGACCGTCTCAAAATAATCTCAACAGATTATTATTGTTCGCTATATTAAAAAAAACAGCTCTGACAATGGCTTTTAATCTCTTTTCAAAAGTTTAACGCTTCCTAAAGTTGCAGGCTCCTTATTTAACGAACCAGTAACCTTACATCCCGTTTTCCCTGAAATAATATTCAGCCAAAGCCTGTTTTTAGCCCCGCCTCCCGTAGCCAAAATCTCTCCGGGCTTACCGCCATTAAATAGCCTGCTCACTAATTCCGACGCAGTCTCTCCGCAGCTCTCCATCAAAGCGTATATAAAATGCCCATGACCATGAAAACTTTCAATACCCTCAAAAGCCTCTTCCCTGGTAGCATAATTAAACGCACCCGGCAAAGCCTTAAGACCCCCGGAACCGCCCGCCTCCCGGGCACTATCCATAAGCGCTTCAAATGACAATTCATCGGCAAAATGTCTGTGATACCACTCAAGACAAACTGCCCCGTTAGCATCAAAAGTAAGCTGACAATATTGACCCTCCCGCCACGGACTTATACAAACTCCCTCTGTCGGCGTAAAATCTTCAGTAATATTCACACACGCAACCACCGTACCAATAGATAAACTCATACTCTCTGCATCACTCAAACCCGCACCAAGAGCTGCCATATGATGATCGAGACTCCCAATACACAAAGCAGTATTTTTCTTGAAACCCAAATCCTGCAAAAGCTCACCCCCGCTGCAATCTGTAACAGAACCAACAGAAAGTCTTTTTGAAAACAAACCCTTGTCAATTTCAAGAACATCAAAAGCTTCATCCCACCAATCTCGCCCTTTACAGTCAAGCAGACCAAGCAAAGAAGCAGTACCCACATCACCAATCTTTTCTCCGCTTAAAAGGTATGAAAGATAATCCGAAATTGTCATAACACTTCTTACTTGTCCCCATAACTTAGGCTTTTGCTCTTTTATCCAGCAAAGCTTATTTATACAAAAATTGGGACCAGCTTCGATACCAAGACCGGTTCGTTCCAGAAAATCCGACCTCCCCCAAAGAGACCTTAACTTTGGATGAACATCAGGAAACATTAAATCAGGCCAAAGAATAAGTTCCGTCAAAGGACGCATCTCAGCATCCAGAAGAATAAAACTGTTAGCCTGGGAAGAATAACCTATTGTATCGATTTCTTCAAAACCAATACCCGATTGCTTAACACAATCAGCTATACCCTTCTTTAATAATTCAGCAAATCTCCGGCAAGCAACCCTGCACAAATTACCATCTCCGGTATCCTTCTCGACTGCTGCACTGCAAAGACCTTTCAAACTTAAATTTGGATCGTAAATCCCAAACTTAAAATAGCTGGTACCCAAATCTATGCCGAGCATGTATCCCATTACAACGACCCGATAAGTTTCAATGTCCTCTCTACAAGAACGCTCCCCGCTTCACAACTGAACAACGCGTTAGACGCCTCATAGCCACCTTCATCAGCAGCCCGCCTGGTTACAATATAACCCTGAAGCTCACCGTTTGCCAACGAGATAACAAAAGTATCCGAACACTTGTCCTTAACCTCAAGTGCGTATTCGATAAACACCTCCCCCGGCCAGCCGACAAACTTATAATCCCCGATTTTAATAACCTGTATCTCCGCCGGCAAACTCTTCTTACGTGCATGCTCAAGCTCCCCGCTTTCCGCTGCCTTTGCAAGAGTAAGCGTCTCCTCAGCACCGAACCAGTCACACTCAGCAGTCCTTACTTCCTGCCTCGGTGCACTGGAATTCCTTAAATTTTCAAGCTTTTCTACTGAAGCCGAAAGATTCGCCTGAGCCTCAAAAACAGACGGAAATTCCTTCGCAGGCAAATCATCTATCAAATCCGAAACACAACATATATCGACTTCACTCGAAAATTCCGCTCTCGAGATACACTTTTCAACAGCTTTAGCAAGAATCTCACCAAGCCTTTTTGCCTCATCAAAAGTATTCGCTTTGGTTACATGCCTCGGACTTTGGTTGCCGCTGGGACCTGTATGATGTAAAACCGGACAGTCCTTACCAAACACATTTTCCTGAAGGTATATACGAGACATTCCCGGAAAATCTCCGCTGACAAGCTTCGAATCCTCATGCATAACTGTCGGATGCATAGAACAAACCAGCATACAGCCGATATACTCCTTAGTCTCTGAATTCTTTGCTGTCAAAACCGGCACCTCATGGTCCGCCGCCCCGCCAGGCTCCCTGCGATTGGTGCCCACACCAGTATCATCTGCAATCCCAAAACCCAGCTCCGCAGACTGAGAACTCCGGTAAGCTTCAACACCTGCTTTAATTATACCCTCTTTCATGAAATTGACATATTTCTGGTCCGCCGCAGGAACCGCAGAATCTGAAGCATTACTTACATAATCAACCGTATGAGGACCCGAGTGAGTATGTGTAGCTGTTATCATAATATTCTCAGGCTTTACAGATGTTTTCTCAAAAATCGCATTCCTCGCCTGGGCCGCAACTTCCTTACTAACAAAAATTATATCGTTAGCGATAAAAATCACTTCATCACGACCGTTGGATATATATAAAGCACTGCTCCACAAGTCGTCATGGATACCCGTACTGTACCTTTCGACATGAGGATAACCAAAAAGAAACTGCGAATCCTCTGGACTTATCTTAACCTGAGATGCACCTGCTTTTATCATTGATTTTACCTTACTATTATAATCATTAATTTAATAACCCGTATCCCAGTCGGTTTCGATATTTATCGCCGCTTTTTCAGTTACATAAACATCAGTTTTAAGAGTCTGCAAAATCGAAGCAGGCAACTTCGGAGTCACCGGCCCATGTAAAAGAAGCCTGGTCATCAACCTTTGCCAGGAGTTCATGCTGCCGCCCACTGTAATTCCATGAAAATCCATCCTTTCCTTGGAACCAATCACATCAGCTGGACCAAGAGTTGCCGCCTTGGGAGGAACAGCTGTAAGATCTCCGCTCTTGCCAAAACAACCGTGAAGAGAATTCTGAGCTATCGTAAAAGGACTAAGAGTCACTATCTTAGCACCAAATCTCTTCCATTCCTCAAGTGGTGCATCCAACTCCGGGGCGTCAGGCTCTATAAATGCAAGATGACCGGTCCAGCCCGGACCAGAATAACAAATATCCGCACCCCCCAGGTCAGAAAGTTTTTTACTGTAATCGCCAATACTCTCTAAATCACTGAAACAAACAAACTGCTCCCTCGCCGGCCTTAATGCCTCATCTATCTCATAATAGAAAAATTTCAGCATAGAATGACCAAAACCAAGCTCCCAGCTCTCAGGAGCAACATTACCTTCATGATCCGCATATTCATCCATCGCAAATGCCCATAAATTCTTACAGTTTATTCGGCAACGATTTATTATCCTCGCAACATGACGATACCCAGGCCACGGATTAGGAAGGATCATAACCGCCTTTTCATTATTATCTTCTGCAATCTTCAACCTTGAAATCAGATCACCAAACCAGATAAAAGCAAGGTCTTCATCCTTAATAACCTGTATATTAAATTCAGGATTATCATGCTTGTCAATATCCTCTCGCTTAATCGCCCTGCATCTCCTTATAACGTCCTTATCCCTGAACGGAATAAATTCTGCCGGTTCAAATTCAAAA
>CAZAYB010000113.1:0-1831 GCA_964489215.1 uncultured Pirellulales bacterium | reverse complement strand
CACTTGCAAAAAACACAACAACACCTTTTATATCATCATGATTCGCCATCCTGTTCAACGGCACTTTCTTATTATATTTCTCAAGAAAAGCCTCAGCCTGATTGTTAAACAACCCACCCGGGCTTATACAGTTTACACGTATATTCGGAGCAAGCTTCCTCGCAAGGTATTTAGTCAATGCCACCATACCCCCCTTATGAAAATGATAATCAGGAGGAGAATCCATATCAGTACCCTCATAAAGTGAAAAGTCTGCTCCGTAACAACCCTGCATGGACCCGATATTCACGATACTCCCCCCGCCGGAGGTCTCAAGAATAAGAGCACCCATTTCCCTGGTCACATCAAACATACCCGTAGCATTTATCTCCATGGATTTAGCGAATTTTTCAAGCGGATCAATATATTTTGTCATAGGCCTTGCCACCGAATTATTTACAAACACATCGAGCCTGCCGTACTTATCCCTGATCTGTTCCCCCAACTCGATTATCGAAGAATGTTCCGCCTGATCGAACCGCATCGCACAAACATCCAATCCTTTACTGCAAAGCTGGTCCGCTGTCTTTTGTCCGTTTTCTAAATTCCTCGAAGCCGTTATCGCTTTCGCTCCCGCTTCTGCAAGACCCTCAAGAATACAGCTTCCATACAAACCTGCGCCCCCGCTTAACAATACAACCTTATCCTTCAAACTGAACAATTCTTTTATATGCATCTATTTACCCTTATACAAACCATTACTGTCATTTTCCTGAACCTTGCCCACACCTGACAATATCTCCTGATTGTACTTCCACAAACCAACAACATCTGCACCTATAGTAATAAAATTGTAACCCATATCCACAAGCTCAGAATAATTGTCAACTGTTCCCGGAATCGCCGCGTACTTATTATTTTCCCTGCAAACCTCAGCTATCCTTTTTTTAGTATCCTTTATCTTGGAATGTTCAAAATTACCCGGCGAACCAATCGACTGAGAAAAATCACCCGGACCAAAAAATAGCATATCTATACCATCAACCTTAGCTATCTCCTCCAGCTCATCCAACGGCTCAACATCTTCAATCTGAACTGTAACAAACTTTTCACGATTGGATTGCTCAATATAATCCTTAATATCTACCATACAGTATTTGCCGTCGCTGTTACCGCCGTCAAGAGGCCTTTTACCCAAAGGATGAAAACGAGTCCACCTTACAACCTCCTTAGCCTCCTCAAGACTCATAAGATGAGGCACCATAATACCTGCCGCATCCGCTTCCAGAGGCTGAATATAATCACTGTAAGAACCTTTTGAAACCCTGACCATAACATCCACATCATAAATTTTTGCACAACGGATCTGGCTTTCAACACTCTCCCAGTCTGTAGGAATATGTTCCATATCCAACCAGAGACAATCAAAACCGCAAAGTGACGCTATCTCAGCCGAACGGGCATCCGCCAGATTAACCTTCGTACAAATAACCGTTTCATTATTTCGCAATTTTCTAAGAACCCTGCTTGGTCGAACATTCATCTAAAAAACTCCAAACTTAATAATTACCAAACTTATCTACCATATCACGCATCACCTTAATCCTGTCCTCTTCCGCTCCCGGCGGAACCTGATCGCCGGCATTTGCAATCAACCGAAAACTGACATCCTTCAAATCCAGCCAATCCTTAACCGCCTTCTTAAATTCTGCAATATCAGAATCAGGCAGCCAAAGATCTGGTGAAACCCCGCCAGACAAAATAAAATCAACACCTGCCCTTTCTCTGCATTCTCTTGCACCAAGGTCGCCCATCGGAACTGGAGTTACCGCATCAGCACAATCCGCACCAG
>CAZAYB010000112.1:0-10409 GCA_964489215.1 uncultured Pirellulales bacterium | reverse complement strand
CCGATCTCATCCGTAGAAACACAATCGTTCTCATTCATAATCGGAACAGTCCCCATCTTCAGCAATGACTCCACCGCCTCACGCAAATTAAGATAAGTCTTGCGATTACTCAAAACCTCCGCGGTAACAAGAACCTGCCCAACCTTAATACCATGCTTCTTAAAAGCCCTGCGATACTCATCCATCAACAATGGCTGGCCAATTGCTGCACACCCTTGACGCATACGTAAATCAACAACCGGACCGCTTATACCAAGCTCACCTGCACCAAGCCCTATCGCCCCGCTGCTGACTACAACAACCTGCAAGCCCCCATTCACTAAAACGCTGATCTGATTAGCAACCCTCCCGATAAAAGCACTGTCAATCCCCTCTCGGCCAGACAAAATATTCGTGCCGAGCTTAACTACAACACGCTTTACATTTTTGAAATTCCGCATTAAAGACCAAATTCCTTATCAAGTACCCTATGACTGAACCCCCCTCCGCTGTAATCGCCCACAATATGCCCTCCCCCAACAAGCTTCCATTTATAAATAAGCAAACCCTCAAGACCAACAGGACCCCTCGCATGAATCTTATTCGTACTAATACCAACCTCCGCCCCAAGACCATAACGAAAACCGTCACTAAAACGTGTACTGCAGTTCAAAAAAACATCTGCTGAATCAACAAGATTCATAAAAATCTCCGCACTGGCCCTGTTATTAGTAACTATTGCATCCGTATGACCCGAACCATACCTGTTTATATGACCTATCGCATCATAAAGTCCATCAACCAACTTAACAGAAACCACATAATCCAGATACTCCTTACCCCAATCCTCTTGCGTCGCCGACTTAACATCAATAATCTTACAAACTTCCTCACAACCACGAATCTCTACACCATTCTCCTCAAGCCCTTCCTTAAGCATCGGCAAAAAAGCCCCAGCTGCCGACTTGTCCACAACAATACTCTCAGCCGCATTGCAAACCGCAACATACTGACACTTCGAATCAACACAAATCTTCAGACCCATATCAAGATCTGCATCCTTATCAACATAAACATGACATACCCCGTCAGCATGACCAAGAACTGAAATATTCGTATTATTCATTATATGCTGAACAAATTCATTGCTGCCCCGGGGCACAATAAGATCAATATAATCATCAAGACTAAGCATCTTGCTCACATCAGATCGGCTTTCAAGCAAACCAAGCCAACCCCCGATAATACCCGAAGACTCACTTGCCTCAACAATTATCTCACTAAGAACCTTATTCGTCAATGATGCCTCAGAACCGCCCTTAAGCAATACCGAATTGCCGCTCTTAAGACAAAGACTCGATATCTGAACAAGAGCATCAGGACGAGACTCAAAAATAACTCCGATAACACCAATAGGACAGCTTACCTTAAAAAGCTCAAGACCCTTATCAAGCTCCATACAACCAAGAGTCTTACCAACAGGATCATCAAGACGAATAAGACTCTCAATGCCCGCACAAACACCAGCTATCTTATCCTCATCAAACTTAAGCCTCTTAAGCAAAGGACCTGCCAGATTCTCTCGCTCGCTCCTGGCAAGATCCTCACGGTTAGCCGCCAGAATCCTTCCGCTGTTACACTTAAGTGCCTCCGCAACCCTCCCCAAAGCCGCATCCTTAGTCGCGCCATCAAGCCCCGCCAATCCTCTCGAAGCCGACTTAGCCCTCTCGGCAAACTTCTCAACACTCATAAAAGCTCCCCTGATTCCCCTGCAAATTTAATTATCAATAGCAAAACTACCTTTTAACCGGCTTCTCCATAAGATCAACATACTCACTCTTACCGCTGCGGGGATTAACCTTAAGAGTTACAACCTCATAACCGTCAAGCTTAACCGTCATACGCTTACCTGTCGCCGGCATGTTGACCTTGACCTTTCTCGCCCTGCCGCTCGGCTCATAAAGCCTGACAATAAAAGCCGAACCTTTCATCGCCTTCTTAACTGTAATTACTTCTACAACATCGCCGCTGACAGTAACACCTGCCTTAGGTCTGGAACCGTCATTGCCCTTCGGGAAAAATGTAAGAGCGTACTCTCGCTCATTATGAACTAAAGACTCACGGTCAACATGCTTCATACGCTCGGTAGTACTGCCCGCGTTAAACCAGAACTTAAACTTACGCTCACCCTGGTCAATACGGGGACTGAACCTGTCAGGCTGTGGTAAAATTACTCCCTCACTGGGACCTGTTGAATAACCGCACCCCCGGATCAAAGTTAAACGAATACCCTTAGAAGAATAATCAGAACCGTAAATACCGTCATTGATAGCCGTTACAGTAAAATTATCTTCCTGACTGTTTACTGCCGTCCATTTCTGGGCAACAACTTCATTACCGTTATTCTTAAGCTCCTCCGCACCATAAGCCGTCTGACCAATATACCTGCCATCCCCCACCGTCAAAGGAACACCAAGCTTAAGCATCTTATCCTTCTCGTTCCAGTAAACCCTGCAATCAACCTCTATTTCGGTACCAAACTTGGGAAGCTTATAACGCATTACAATAAACGAATTATTGTAAGAAAAAAGAGACTCCACAACACTTCTCAATTCACCATCTTCTATAACTCGAACCGAATCCAGCTTACCTTCATATACTCCCGAAAATGCAGTTCCATCTTCCTGGTTCATCAGGCTAAACTTACCTGCAACCTTCGAATACTTTAACGCACGCATCTCCCAGCTGTCTGCATTGTCTTCCATAACCAACGGCTCAAAAGCTCTGCCGCGTACACAATCCCTGCCCTTAACTCGCCACTTATCTATCAAACCGGTACGAGTATTTATATCAACCTCGATATCTTTACCTTTGAACTTGATCTTGCTGCCCTTACGCTTCAGCTTTAACACCGGCTTCTTGTCATACTCAATACACCTGCAGTCAAACCTGTTCATGCCGGGCTCAAGATAAGCATTAAAAACAACACGCTTTCGCCACTCACCGCCGACATTCGCATCCTCCTTCTCAACCTGACAAACAAGCTTCTTTTTGCCCTGATAAACCTCCACATCAACCCACTTGCCGGCCTCACTGTGCTCTGCACGATTAAACTCACACTCTACTGTTGCATCATAACCAAAACCCTGGCTGTTATAAACAAGAACAGGTATCTCACCTTCCTTGGCTCGCTTTTGACCGCGGGCAAGCTCAAAAAATGCCTTCGTTCGCAAACGCTGAGCAATCTCAAGACCATGACCAAACATATTAAGCAAACCTTCCTCTGTTGGCTCAATACTCGATCCCGGAAGAGAATCATGAAACTCACCCAAAAGAAGATCATACTCTATCTGCTTAAGATCCTCCTCGGGATACTTCATCAAACCGTTCATAACCGCTGCACTCACCATCTTCTCTACAGAATAAAGGGCGTTCTCAATTTGACGATGCTTCTGCTTAATACGAACCATCGTCGTATAACATCCCGTCGCCCAGGGATTGATATCTCTCTCAAACTTCGGCAAAGAATCACGGTATTTACGCATCTCCTTAAAATAATTCTGAGGAGTAGAATGCATTACATTAAGATCATCACGATCTTTGATAAGCTTATTTATATCACGAAGATCATTACGCGAAGGACCGCCGCCATGATTGCCGACACCCCAAAGAATCGCAACCGGCTCATCACCTTCCGGCATATTAGCAAGCCGTTCCTCGATCTCCTTGCGGGCCTGACCAAACTGTGTATTATACCAGCCGTGAAAACGACGAGCGCAAATCTCTGAACCGTCAAATCCAACCCATACAAAATCCTCACCCGGAAGTTTTATTTCTGTTTCACGAGGACGCCCAAAAAGATAGGAATCATATCCGCACTTGGCAAGAACCTGAACCATACCGCGACTGTGACCAAACGGATCAAAATTGATCGCTGTCTTAACATCCTTGCCGAAATGCTTCTTAAAAAACTCCCTGCCCTCCTGTACCTGACGGACAAATGACTCCCCGCTGGGCATGTTGCAGTCTGGCTGCAAAAACCAACCGCCCATTATATTCCAGCTGCCTGCCTTGACAAGCTTTTGAATACGCTTGAAAAGACCTGGCTCATACTCAAGAACCCACTCATAAAGAATCGATTCATTATGATTAAATATAAAACCAGGATTAGCCTCACACATCTCCGCTGCTGTCCTGAATGTGCTCAATGCCTCTCCCATACCCTCCGGCATCTCCCAAAGCCAAACCGGGTCAAGGTGGGCATTACATATCAAATGGATGTTTCTCAATTTCTTACTCATTAATACTCCCGTTAATATTCAATTAAATTCTTCTTCTCTGAAATTAAGCTTAAAATGGCTTCATGACCAAAAAAACAATATTATGCCAAATATCCTTAGCCTTTTTATACAAAAATGCTTAAATAAAATGACATGAAACGATAATTTACTCAAAAAGTCAAGACTCTTCTAAGCAACTTAACACAAAACCACCCCAAAATACGCTATTTTGCAAAAAAAATTATAATCTGCTCTCAAAAAGCCTTATAATTCTCTGCATGATGACGAACAATCCTCCCCTCAACCATATAAATAACATCCTCAGCAATATTAGTTGCATGATCCGCTATACGCTCAAGATGTCGGCTGATTGAAAGCAGATGAATCAAACCCTCAATCAAATGAGGATGATCAAGAATGCTCTCCTTAACCTGCTCATACATCTGACGGTTAATACTGTCAACCTCATCATCTGCCTCAAGAACTTCATGAGCCAAACCTATATCCATATTTACAAGTGCATCAAGACTCTTATGAAGCATGTCCTTGGTCTTGCTCGCCATCGTCTCAAAATCAAATGGAACTGAAATAACTTCGTAACTGGCCAAAAACTGACTGCGCTCTGCAATGTTAACCGCAAGATCGCCTATACGCTCAAGCTCACTGTTCATCTTCAAAACGGTAATGATAAACCTAAGATCAGTTGCCACTGGCTGATGAAGCGCAAGAATCTTAAGACACTCCTCCTCAACATCAACCTCCATATGATCTGTATCTATATCACCGATAATAACTTTCTCTGCAAGAAGACCGTCGCGAGTCTTGATAGACTTAACTGCCTCCCACAAACTCTCTTCAACAACACCGCATAAGGTCAAAACCTTATCCTTCAGATGCGCAACTGCGCGCTGCATATGTTCTGCCATTGCCTTCTCCCGTATAAGCACTACTAGCCGAACCTGCCCGTTATATAATCCTCTGTCTGTTTCTTACTCGGATTCGTAAATATTTTACCAGTTAAATCATATTCAATCAACTCACCAAGACAGAAAAATGCAGTTTTTTCACTAACCCTGGCTGCCTGCTGCATATTATGTGTCACTATCACTATTGTATACTCACCTTTAAGCTCCGCTATCAAATCCTCGATCTTGCTCGTCGCTATCGGATCAAGCGCAGAACATGGCTCATCCATCAACAAAACCTTCGGCTCGGTCGCAAGCGCACGAGCTATACAAAGACGCTGCTGCTGACCGCCGGAAAGAGCCAAAGCAGACTTCTTCAAATTGTCCTTTACCTCTTCCCACAATGCCCCTGCCTTAAGACAACGCTCAACTATCTCCATAAGCTCACCCTTATTACCTCGGCCCTGAAGACGGGGACCATAAGCAACATTATCAAAAATGCTCTTGGCAAATGGATTGGGACGCTGAAAAACCATACCTACCTGCTGACGAAGATTGACAAGATTAACTCGCTTATCATAAACATCCTGGCCGTTAACTCGCAAAACACCCTCGGTACGGGTATTGGGTATCAGATCGTTAATCCGGTTAATACTCCGCAAAAAAGTACTCTTACCGCAGCCGCTCGGACCAATTATAGCTGTAACCCCCCTGGCCTCTACATTCATCGTTATACCGGAAACGCCCGCCTTCTGACCGTAATAAAACGAAAAATTATCCGCTCGGATAATATCACAGGACTTACGGGCCTTCTGCTCACCACCATCAGAACCCAAACTGTCCCCAACAGAATAACTCTTTTCAGACCTACTAACCTTTTCCAACTGTTCATTATCCATTTTAACCTTCTTAGGCGAGATTATATCATCTATTTGTTCCATTTACAATTCCCAACTTAAAATACACAATCTTTTCCACCAAAAAAACTGACCTGCCTGCTTATCATTAAAAAAACACCAAAAGCTGCCAAAAACATCAAATCAACCCCCCCTGAGATTACGGGATATCTTCGAACGGATAACTATCGCTGTTATATTCATCAGCAATACCAAAACTATAAGAGTCATTATCATGCCGTACTGATTATGTGGAACACGCATCGCAAGCCTGTCACCTACCGCAATATCATAACTGCCGTAACTCAATACACGCGTAGGATCAAATATGGACTTGGCTACCGGACCAAAGGCAACCGCTCCCGTAAACAATATAGGTGCCGTCTCCCCTGCCGCCCTGCCCAGACTCAATATAATACCCGTAAGTATACCAGGCAAAGCCGCCGGCAAAGTAACTTTCATAAATGTACGAAAACTGCTCGCTCCCAATGCCAAAGACGCCTCTCGATAAGTAGCTGGTACTGAACGAATCGCCTCCTCACTGGCTCTGATTATTACCGGCAAAATCAATATCGCCAATGTCAATGATGCCGTCAGAACACTGCCCTCACCATCTCGGCCAAGCATCGGCATAACATACATCACAAAAAAAGCAAGACCAAAAAGACCAAACACAATACTCGGAACACCGGCAAGAGTATTTACACACATCCGGATAACCTTAACAGCAAGATTCTCCTTAGTACACTCTACAAGAAATGCCGCTGAAGTAATACCCAAGGGAACCGCAAAAAGAATCGCCAAAAAAGTCAGCATCAATGTCCCGACCGTCTCTGGACCAACTCCGCCGAAAAAATGACCCGGAGTACTGTCGTCAATAAAATAATGAATATAAAAAGTAAACCTCGGAAGCAAAGAAGCCTCCAGATTCTCTTCAACATAACCAAACAAAGGCTCAAGTGACGTTCCAGCAAACTGCTCCTCACGACGAATACGCTTCTTGACAAGACGCTTACCCTCACCCTGACTTACCCACTCTTCCGCATAAAGAAGATTGTCAAGCTCACGGTAAGCAACATCCATACGCGTTGCTCCGTAACGGTTCTGAGCCAAAGGAGGAAGCTCCTCCCCCGGACGAGGACCAAACAAACGTTCAAATGCCAATGTAACCTCTGCAAGGGCAGTCTCATACTGACTACGCTTGCCAAGATCCATCTGGTCCAGAACCAGCTTGTAATCACGGGCTATCTGAAAATAACCCTCTATCAAGGTCCCCTCAAAAACCTTACCCTCCTCTGCTCCAAGAACTGCATTAAGACGCTCAAATGCCTCATCCTCATCCGATGTCTCAAAAGCAGCCTCAAGCTCCTTACGCAAATCCTTAGCAAGCCCCCTAAGACGCAGATATTCAGACTTGTCAACACCCTCAGCCCGAAGCATCTTGCCGTATTCTCGATACAAATCCTTTACCTCATCCTCAAGACCGCTCACATCGATACCAGCTGCAAAGGAATCAAGAATCTCATAAGCCCTCGCTCGAACCGCCTCCGCCTCCTTATCTTCCTCACTAATAGACTCAACATCACCCCTGCCGAACTGGGCAAGCTGCATCTTGCGAAACTCTACAGTTCCGTTAAAAAATACTGCGCCTGCTCCTCGCCATATCATCGGACCAAGAATCAGGACCAAAACAAAACTAAGAAGAACTATTGAACCAAGCGAAAGAAACGTAAACGCCCTGTCTGATAAACGCCTTAAAAAAAGCCTCATTTTTCCTTACCTCGCATAGAACGTTTAACCCTGCTAAGAAAATATTCACTTATAAGATTCAGTATAAATGTAAATACCAAAAGAATAAGGCCAAGAAGAAACAGTGCACGGTAATGCGTAGAACCCTTAACAGTCTCACCCATATCACCAGCAATTGAAGCCGTCATCGTACGTACTGACTCCGATATGTTCCACCAGGGATGAGGTATCTGATTAGCGTTACCCGAAGCCATCCAAACTACCATCGTCTCACCTATCGCACGCATCATACCAAGCATAACCGCCGCGATTATACCGCTGTGTGCTGCTGGAATTACAACCTTGAACATCGTCTCAAACCTTGTCGCACCAAGACCGTAACTGGCCTCACGAATCTCCCTACCTATCGCACTGAGCGAATCCTCAGCAACACTGACTATCGTGGGAATCGCCATAACTGCAAGTATCAAAGACGCATTAAGAGCGTTAGCTCCCGTAGTAAAACCAAAATGCTCCTGAAGCCAGGGAGCAACTACAAGTATCGCAAAAAAACCGTAAGCTACTGACGGAATACTCGCCAAAATCTCCATAACAGGCTTGACAACATTGCGAACCTCAAAACTGACAATATCACTTAAACAAATCGCTGCAATTATACCGATTGGAACCGCAAAAACCATCGCTCCAAGAGTAACATAAAAAGAGCCCGCCATTATAGAAACCGCTCCGTACTCCGGAGGACTGCCCTCCGGAAACCACTCCGTACTTGTAAAAAAATCAACTGTATTGCCAGAAGTAAGAAACGGTAAAGCCTCCCTGATAATAAAAACAAATATCAAAAGAACCGTCAAAACTGATGTGCAGGTTATAAGAAACAACGCAAGCTGACCAAGGTTCTTGCCGAGATAACCCCAAAGATCCTGGCTCGCCGTCAAAAGAAGAGGACGCTCAAACTCCTCTCCAACTTCTCCGCCTGCACCAACTGCCATATCTCGCTGAGAACCGGCCATATCAACACCTTACATTAAACCAAAAAAAACTCTCATAATCCCGAACTTTAAATCTGTACCATTCAGCCCCAAATCCAGACGTACACACAAAGCGATTTGTAGCCGCTAACATGAATACCTTATTAAAAAAACAAAGCTCAATTCTAATAATCTGTCACAGGAACAAATCCCTTTTCCTCAACAATCTCCTGGCCACGCTCACTTAGATAAAAAGACGTAAAAGCATGAACATCTGAACCAAGCTTGGGATAGCCATTCGTAAACATATATAAAGGCCTGCTAACCGGATACTTACCGCTGGCTATACTCTTCTTCGTAGGCTCAACTCCATCAATCTTCAATGCCTTTACAAAACTGTCAACAAACCCAAGACCCACATAACCAATACCGCCCATCGTTGTCTTTACTCGGGCATGAGACTGAGGATTAGAATTTACATACTCTACACCGCTGGCCATACGCTCTTTATTCATAACAAGCTTATGAAAGGTCTCATAAGTGCCCGATGAAGTATCCCTGCTTATTACCACTATCTCCATATCAGGACCGCCAAGCTCGCGCCAGTTCCTGATTTCACCCTTATATATCTTGCGTAACTGTCCAGTACTTAGCTCAGTTACAGGATTGGATGGATGAACAACAACACAAACACCGTCCATCGCAACTACATGAGCTACTGGAAATATATCGTTAGCAACCGCCTTCTTGAATTCCTTGCTCTTCATAAATCGGCTCATCATCGCAATATCGCACCTGCCGTCAACAAGAGCAGCCGCTCCGTCACCGCTGCCGGTCTTCTTAACCGTAATATCTACTTCAGGATGCATCTCCATGAAAACCTCAGCAAACGCGTCGCCAATAGGACCAACCGTCGTCGAACCCTCAATCTGAAGAGTCTTTTTAGACCCAAAAACTCCCCCGCAAATCACAAGAACAACCGCCAAAACTGCTCTAAAACTTATCTTCATAATCTTTCCTTTAACTGCGCAAACCTGTAAATATTGAAATTAAAACAACTTATCTCAAAAACACTTGAAAACTAATAATATAGCGCAAACCAACCCCAACGCTAATCAACAGGCATGTTAACCAATCATTGTTAGAAAAATGTTAGAACAAAGTTAGCAAATAATAAATTTGCCTCTCATTCCAATAAACTCGCTGCAGCTCTCACAACCAATTTTTCATCACGTAAATTATTCCCAATTACCACAAAAAAATTGGTTCATCCGGTTAATGAGTAGGTAGGATTGGACTTTGTAGAGAAAAATCATTTGGGCAGAGGCCTGAATTTGGACTGGCTGGGGGGAAATTTCGGCCTCTGGCAACCCGAAAAATTTCTCTCGGACAGCCCTGCCAACTTCAAGCCCGAAACGCAACCGCCGGGATAACACTCACGCCACCCCCCCCTTGCTTCGCAAAATCCCCCTCTAATTCCAGTAAACATAAGTCAAAAAAACCGAAGCATGAACTAAAGGTGTCAGGTCCCTTTTTTGACGATACTGACTACAGAACCAACCGCAAACCCGAAGCGCAACCGCCAGTATAACACTCACATACCCCCCTTAGTTAGCCCGCCGGTTTACCCGG
>CAZAYB010000111.1:4091-10582 GCA_964489215.1 uncultured Pirellulales bacterium | reverse complement strand
GTGTGGGCATTAGTGCTTAGTATCCTATTGCTAACCAGTAAAATTGATAAGAAGCATTAGTTTTCGCTCTGAAACCTGACGTTGAAACATCATAGACTTTTGTTTGCCAATTTCCTGCAGCTCCACTTGCGTTACATGTTGCATTTACAGATATTATTGCATTGGGAAATGCTGTTCCAAATGTTACTATAGCAGGCTGTCCAGTCGATGACTTACCAAACTTCATTATCATACCATTAGGCAAAGTTACACTTTCACCGCCGGAATAGCTTGTCGGCGTAAACCCTGCCGTCTGTGCCCCGCTCGATAAATGGTCGGCATCGACTGCACCGCTGGCTATATGCTCTGAATCCACCGCATCATCAGCTATTTTTGTACCGTCAACACAGTCGGCAGACAGATGAGCGGCATCTACTGCACCATCAGCTATCTCGTCGGAATCTACCGCGTCATCAGCTAAGTGTTCGTTATCAATAGACCCTGCCGCGTATGCGTCACTGTCAACGGAGTCGGCTTTCAAAGCGGCCCCGTTTATACTCCCCCCCGACGTCAACTGAATATCATTATCATCTTCATCAGTAAATACAAGCTCAGCCTTACCGCTGGCCGTCTGTGCACCTAAAATCGGTACACCTTCAGCCCCTGTGCCTAAATCAGCGGTCTCTACCAGCGTCATTTTCTCATGCTTGCCCGTCTGTGTCGATGCATCGAAGTCGTGATCCTGACCGATAGCGCTTTGAAGAGCTGCAAAATTAGCCCTTAAATCTGCATCTGAATCCGCCAGGTAATCTCCGCCGTCTGGTTTGCTTGCGTTCCAAGCCATTTTAATACCCCGTTATATATAATTTAGCATTATTGGTAACCGTGGTAGGCACAAAAGCAATCTCTCTTACGCCCTCGATATCCGTGTAGACCTCTGCCACATATTCACCGCCCGGACTGACAGCTAAAATATCGTTACCCCAATATTCATTACTTATAGTTACAGTATCCGCCATTTCATAGTTGGTCGTATATCCTTCACTTGTCCCGGTAGTAAATGTTAATGTACCTATCCGGGTATAAATATCGGTAACATCGTCTGTGTTATCCCTGCGGATAAACACATCGAATACCGTACTGTCACCGTCGGTGGTACTCTCACACCGGATAATTACCACGTTCCAGTATGAAGGTATCATATAAGTTTCTGTATTAGTTAAAGCCTCAAGCGTTGTCTGGTCTCTCTGGCTGACTGTAGGTGTAGTATCAGTATCGGTAAACCCTCCTACCTCATGCCATCCGTACTGACCGGTATGAACCTGGCCGGGGTCAACTTCCATACCCCGCCTGTTAACCGGCCTTACCCCTGTAACTGCTATTACCGTAGTTACAACCAATAGCCAGAACACAATAACCGCCGTTTTAATAAATCTTTTTTTGTTCATTTAAAATCTCCGTTTGGTCTGTGAGCCGGATACCATCCCGACCTTTTTTCTGTTAACTAAAACTTTATAATAATTGTACATATTAACTAAAGAAGCGGCCTTGTTATGCAGCCCTTTTTCTTCCAGGTAGTTTATCGCCGCACCGTAACTGATACAGTTATACCACCTCGCATCTGTAACAGTGTCTGTATCACTTGACAGTGCCGTTGGTTTTGAAATCTGCCCGATTTCGATATAATAGATATCATCAGGCTTAGGTCTTGTATAAAGTGTGTTCTCGTAATACAGTAAATCAACAGGCTGGTCTCTGTCTGAAAACTTACCGTCTGTATAAGTAGCCGTTACCCCTGACGCATTTAACGCCGTAGTTCCCGGTGTAAACGTCCCTGAAGTATTAACAACCGTTACAAAGCCCATACACGCCTTATCGCTGGACTCGTTATCTAATGCGTCAACTGCAAGAGCGGGGGTTGTAAACCCTGTCTGCTCTGCTACATAAGATTGACCTGATTCCCATGTCTCAGAACTGCCGGTATTTCCTGTTGCCGTCCAGTAAGCCGCATAGCTTGCACCTGTAACCGGCTTTGTCGCTGCCGATGATGTATGAGAAACGATACAGCGGTACTCATTTAAATCAGAGCCTATAACCTTACTTCCTGTATCACTCGCCTGTGTTACTGTAACTGTCCCGTCACTGTTAACTTCAAGCTTAAATGCACTATACTTATTCTGAGGCACTACCGAACCCGAAAGCGAAGTTTCCGCAGATGCCTTTGAATAACTGTGCTGGTCTATCCGGTAGGTAAATGCAGAGTTCTTAACCGCCGCTGTATCACTGCTGCCGATAGTCAGTGACGGGTCCGTTATATTATACGCCGTACCGCCGTCAGTTTTAGGGTACTTATCAAAAAACGAACTCTCGTTAAATGTCAGCGAAACCTTCTCACCATTTACCATAACCGGGGCCTGAAGCTTGAGCACGTCAGCCGAGACGGAATACGCTCCGTCGTCGGCCACCGACGTGCTTTGACTGAAGAACCCACGAAGCTCTGGAACGTCCACTTCAAGCGGGAACTGGTTCTGATAATAATCATTGATCACATCATTAAGGTCAGAGTCTGTAACCTGCGATGTACTGGGCATCGCAGTTAGATTCCTGACCTTATCGCGTATCTCTGACAATTTGCCTGTAATTGGCATCTAACTATCCTTTATTATCTCTTATTATTGTGGTTACCAAATATTATTGGTCACCAAAGGCTACTGCTGTATCTGTTGCACTAACTACCATCCCTGATACGTACCAGTTAGTACCGTCGCACCACATCTCAATAACTGTACCGGCGCCTGGGGTGTATATGGTCATTTTAGAGTTAGTGGAACCGTTTGAATAAACCGAAGTTACATCGCCGTCATCAGGGTCCATCGCAGAAACGCCACCGATAAAAAAATTAGTATCGTTTCCAGAGTCTATAATCCAGTCTTGAGCGTCAGCAGCACCGTCGATATAAACCAGTTTGTAATTTCGTAAGCTTGCTTCTGTTGGTAAAGTAAAAGTTGTATCCTGAACTAAGTCTGGGACTATATGCACCTGGCCTGAGTTGCTGGGTGTTAAAGATATCGAAGGTAAAATAGCACTAAATATTACAAAATCCTGTTCAAAGGCATTTGCAACCGTTAGAGCACCATTAACAGTTACATCGCCACTTGCCACTGTATCAGTGCCGTCATGCTCAATAGTAAAATCGTCCCCTGTGCCTATAGCAAGCACAGCATTGTCAAGAAACTCAAGGGTATACTCGCTCTTGTCCCACTGGACATCATAATCACTCTCAAATTTGACATCGCCGTCAAACTGCGGGCTTTCCAGGTACTGTAAAAGCAGGTCAGGGTTACTGGTAGTTTCCCAGCTTAGCTTATGTACCGCCCATACTGCCGGAATTATCATCAGCAGTAATATTAAAAAAATTATCTTTCTCATTTCATTTGTATCCTAAATAGTTTTAATTAACCGGAATACAGGTAAACCTGTTCCGCCATGATTTTCTGACACCCCTCTGCTCACCGGTATTAGCGTCAATAACCGGCTGGGTAAAGGGGACCTGGAGGCTGTTAAGATGGTTTACAACTTTTTTAGGTAAATCGTATACCTGACCGTCATAAAGATGGTATTTGTATTTACCCGCCTGAAGCGTAAACTCAAGATCGCCCCCGGGATTTTCAACGTTCATAAACTTAACTTTCAGAATCTCGTCTTCGGTGTCCTTTGACTGTTTCTCTGCGTATTCCGTGTTTGAGCTTGCCGCACTGTCTCTGTTTTCAGATTCAAATTTAACTGCTGCCTCAACCAGCTTATCCTTATTAAGGCTCTGGTCCACGTTGTACCCATTATCTTCCAGATACTCTTTAATCTGATCTTTCGTCATATCCTCAAACACTGAAACAAGGTCCGATTTGTAATCTACTGTTTTTTGTGACATCGTGAGTCCTTTCTAAAACAGGCGGAGTCCGAAGACCCCGCCGGTTAATAAATCAATTAAACAGGGTCGTAGGTAGCGGAATCGCCGCCGTCTATAGCCCTGTCAAACTTTTCAGCGATAACAATCCACTCATCGCCGTCCGTACCGAGGGTTGCACCAATAGTTACCCCTGCCCCGCCGTGAGCTACAATCTTTTCTTCACGGCAGATAAAAACATTATCACCACCGTCAGTTACAGATTCGCCCGGCTCAACATCCCAGCTTGACGGTTCAGATGTTCCTGCTCCGCTCCCGCTTGTAAGCTCGAAGACCTTACCGTTATGAGTGGGAGGTCTAACTACCGTACCTGCAGTGGTTGCACCTCTGTCTGTCCCGCCTGTGCTGTAGTTTGTGGTACTGGACCAGTCCGAAACGCTGACAACAACCTCACCGTCACCATCGGGAGCGGGTACCTTAACCTTGATACTGTCCGCCTCATAACTGATAATACCGTTATCTGCGTCCGCTGAAACGGTAACTATACCAGTGGAACCTGTCAGAGTTAAGCCGTACTGACCGTCATCACTGTCATCAGCAAGGGTCTTGAACCATTCATAAATATTAGGGTTTGTGTCATCAAAGCCCTCAATAGCTTTGACATAATCCGGCACGAAGCCGAGATCAACGTTTACCGCGTTGCCGTCGGCTGTGAACTTTTTAATTACTCTTGACATTATTAAATCTCCTATAAAAGGGTTTTATTGATTAGTTGTTAATCCACAAAAATTAACCGGTTATTCACCCACAGAACTGCTGTGTGTAACTACTAACAGGTGCATGAAGTTATCGTTCAAAATCCTGGTAACATCAAACGTTTTCCAGCCCATAGTAGAGCTCTGCTCCAGCGGACCGCCAGCGACACGCTTATCATGGAAAATATTCTTAACATCTCCGGTTTCATGACGTACTGTGCCGTAAGCATTTTTACCAATGATAGGTACTTTAAACTGGTCAGGACTGGTTGACGTATCCCTATGTGCTTCGGAGCTGGTAACAAACCGAACGTTCTTAACTGAACCCCACTCCGCTTCATCGATACCCATCTGGGACGGGTAATTACTTGTACTCTTGAACCCGGTACAGTCCTCGAGGTCATCGATAAGGTATGTGTTAATAATACCCCAGAAAGCCGGTCTGATAGGTGATGTACCCTGACCTGTAGATGCCTTGATTATCGGTGATACCATCTTTGCATTATTACCCAGAAGTGTCTTTACAACTGCTTCTATATCTGTGGTATTAAGCTCGGTAATATCCTCGCCGTTAGCACCGCTGGTCGCATTTGTGGAACTTGCACAACTGGTAAGAACGTCTTTAGTGAGCTCGTCCAGTGTTTCACCGTACTGCTGAGACAATATTTCGCTTGTCTCATTGAGAACATCATCTTCTACAGTGTACTCAACAACATCAGTGATGTGCACGAAATCACCATACTGGCTAAGCTGAGCCGATATATCGGTCTTGCTCAGCCTTTTGCCGGAAGGTGTGATACCTTCAGTAAGCGGAGTTGTGGCCTTAGCCAGTGCCGAATATCTTCGGAACTTCATAGTGTTACCGCTTTTCTTTTTAAGCGTCTTAGCCTGTGCCCATTTACGATGCACAAGGTAAGGCATTGCCCTTGACAGTAAAGCTCTCTGATAATAAGTCTCTACTGCCGGATTTATTTGCGTTGTGCTTGTCAGTGTATCTGCCATTTTTTAATCTCCATATAGTCGGCAAAGCTACCCTCTGTTCTGATTGAGGATTTTGGCAAACTCTTCTTCGCTCATACTCGCGTAATCAACTGCAGCGGCATTAGCCGCCTGTCCCGAGGTTCCCGCACTTACCGGTCTGTTAGCGGCGTCAATTTCACGCTGTGCTTCCTGTGCCGCCTGCCGGTTAAGCTCATCGGCTTTCTGCTGGTTACCTGCGTTGCTTTCCATTGCAGCCAGCTTATAAAGCGTCGCTGCCAATGCGTTAGGCCCCCTTAATGCCTGTGCAAATGAAGGGTCCTCCTGCATAATTCTGGGCAATACAGTATTAACCTTCTGCCGGAAATCAGGATACTGCGACTGTACCAAAAGCGGGTTAATAGCCTGCTGAACCTGGCTTTGTATCTGTGAAGAAAAATTCTTGAACATACTCTTCACAGCTTTACCGTCAAGTACATCATCGTCGTCGATACCGTCAAACGGATCAGACTGCTGAGGCTGCTGGGCCTGCTGAGGCTGAGGGGTGCTTTGCTGAGGGTTGTTCTGGTACAGCATAACCTGCTGTTGGAAGAACTCCCTCTGCTGCTTTTCCCTGTTAAGCTGGTCATTAAGCTGGTCAATCCGTTCTTTAGGAACCATATCCTGTTTGGCGGTCTCCTGCGGTTGCTGATTCTGCGAAGCATGGGCATCTTCCGTGACTGCCTGCTTTGCACTGTTTACATTTTCATTTTCATTTGACATAAAAAAAACTACCTTTCTACTGGCCGCTAATGCCCGTCTTCGGCACAACATGTCAACCCGGCGGCGGTTGACTAATTTAACGCCCTTTAGACCGTGCGGCGGTTATCGTGAGT
>CAZAYB010000111.1:0-3991 GCA_964489215.1 uncultured Pirellulales bacterium | reverse complement strand
GGCCTGCCCGTCCTTAAAGTTAATCTCAACTGACCCGGTAAAATTACCGTCAGTCTCAAGCAGGTATTCAATATAATTATTGATCTTTAACCTGCTCTGTACCCCGTGACTGGTCAGATGTCGTTCTGTATTTTTTTGCTGCATTTAATCTTCCCGAATCTTTTTTTATTTTAGCCGCCTCATCTAAAACAGCGGCGTCTCTTTTGGCCTGACTGACATCGTTGCCGGCAGGCGGAACGACCTCACGGGTCTTTCTCAGTGTAGGTATAGCCCTTCTTCGCCTAACCATCTATATCCATGTCCTGAGCGTCATTAAAAATCTTTTCATTACTTTTATTATTATCGAGCCATTCATCCGGCATTGGCATATCAATCGGCAGACACCACAAAAGCTCTATCCTTCCCTTTTTATTCTCAACCTTCCAGCAGATAGTATTAAGCATTTTAGGCGGCTTAATAAAGCTGGTCTTAAATAAAACTTTCGGTTTCTGGCCAGTAAATAACATCTCATTAGGAGCAACACCCTGCATTGCCATCAGAATATAATACGGAGTATCCTGACGACTGTTATTATTTACAATCTTCTCAACTATAATCTGGGCCTGCTTTGCCGCTGCTGTACTAAAATCACCTACTACCGGTGCTATCATCGCCTGACCATCCTTTCAGGTTTTTTCTTTTTAGTTTCTACGTTCATGTTCTCGAGCTTGCCGATTTTTTCAATTGCATTTACAATCGAATCAATCTTCATCTTATCAATCTCAGCAATGGTCTTAGCCCTCTTGAATCCAGCGTCAGCATTATCTTCGTTAGCCTTAGCAATCTCACCTACCGCCTTAGCCCGTTCTGTACGTGCCGATGCAATCCTTTCAGCTGCTTCGGCCTGTAAAAGCTGTTGAGATGCCATTTCCATTTTTTGAGCGTCAGCGGCCGCTTTCTGCTGTGACTGTTCGGCCTGCGATACATGGTCTTTTAACTTTTGTTTAAGCTGTATCGGAGCTAAATCAAAGATAAGACTCCACGGAACAGGAGCACCAGCTTCTTTTAACCGTGTGACCTCAGCATAAGCCATCTGCCTTTGTGTATCTGTCAACATCGACTCTACCGGTATACAGTCATATACCGCAAAGTCTCGCTGATAAAAACCCTTTGCAGGAGGCTCGTTCAATATTCTAAGCACTTTCTTAGGTGAATAGTTAGCCTGTATCATCTTCGCTATTTTACGGCCCAAATAACGCTTATTTAGCCTCAGATTGTCAAATAACTCCTGGAGTACTGTCAGTGCCCCGCCCTGCCTTAACTTGCTCAATACGCCGGGAATATCCTTGTCCTCGGTCCCGAATAACTCGTCGTTGATACCGGGAATCTCTGTTATATTTTTATCAAGTATCTGGTGCAGATTGAACATTCCGGCCGGTATATCGACCGATTTTCTCTGCATAAACTTACCGTCTCTTATCGCACCGTCTTTAAGTATCAAGGGCTGACCCTGACCGGCCTTAAACGCATCTTCCGGATCGAGTAATGCAGATTCTTCGTATATATCGCCGGTATGGACCTGTGTTTCAAATATATCGATCATCTGTGATAATCTCATATTATCAGCAATTTGAGGGTCCCGGTCAGACCTTATCAAACTTTGCAGGCCCCATTTACTCCGCTTAGCCTCCGGCACAAAATAGCCGCAAAACCACTGGAACGGCAGGTCCTGTATGCCGTAAGGGTCAATTCCGTTGAATATCTCATGCCCTCCGTAGAAAGCAGTAAGCTCAACAGTTTTCTGCGGTTTGGTAATTACAGTTAACAAATTACGATAATTTTGCATTAAAGTATCAAGCTGCTGTTTTGTGCCTGTCCAAAGCTGTTTTTGGCCCGTACTGCGGTTTACTATGTACTTGCGGTCCTTTTCTTTCCTCTCCCAGAAATATTCCAATATCATCAAATCATCACCAACAACCCTGTGCTTGTGTGCCAGGTCGTTAAAGTGAGAGTTAGTTTCGGTTGGCTGTTCTATTTTTTTTATAACATCCTCTGCCGTAGGGACAAGATTAGCCGCGGTCCTGCGATTGACCATTTTTGCAGTTATCACATAATCACAATCTGAGAGGTTTAACTTACTTAAAGTGGGGTCCAGTAAAAAACCTGTATGCGGCCATCTGGCAAACTGTATATCAGATTCCCTGTCAGGATATATCTCAACTAAATTAGAGCCTGAAACACAACTACCTATCTTAAACGCATCTGATATTACTTCATGGCCGTCAGACATGCCCATAATTACCATTGCCAGTTTAGTCAGCTGCGAGCTTATAGCATCATCCTCACCGCCGACAGACTGATAGGTGAGACTTAACCTGTTCTTGCGTTCATAGCCTGTAACAATCTGCACTACCCTGCGTATACGGTTAAAAACTAACGGGTCACGACCCTGTTCCCTCAAATATCTGCTTAATCGCTGAGGCCACTGGTCGCCGTTGTACATCTCGATATCCTCATTGCCCTGCTGGATATAGTCCTGCCAGTGGGCATAGGCTTCCTTGTAGGCGTCCTGAAAAACTTTGTCTCTATCTTTTGCCATATCACGCAACCCTGCTGTACTTATGCCTTAATTCGTTTAGTTTTTTATGGGTAACTGTATTCATGGTTGTATCAGCTATACTCCTGGCCATATACCGAAACGCATCAGCGCCGTGACTGGCCCAATCGTGCCTCGGTCTTAGTTTATAAACCTGCTTCTTGTCGTCATATTCTTTACGATAACTTTCAAGTGATTTAATACCAGTCTCACAATGGTTGATATTAAACCAGCATCTTGGTAATATCTCCCTGACCTTTTCAATTCCGTCATCTACCGGTGACCGGTCAAGTACATTAAAGTTAATCCCCATCTGTTTGGCTGTCTGGAGTCTCGTTTCGCCAGTCGAAAAAGATTTATTGGCTATATCGTGCGGTGCATAGTGCCTGCCGTATATATAGCCAAGATCATTGCGTTTATTGTCCAGTACTTTAGCGTAATGAGCTATCCCTTCTCCGTTATTCTCATAGTAATCAATAACGTGTATCTCCATACCAGACACCTGGTAGAACCATATAGCGGTAGAGTCGCCAATCCCGATATCCCATGCAGTATGGACAAGATTGTTTGTATCGGCCGCAAATTCGCATATACGACCCTCGTCGCGGGCCTTATTGATAAACTTAGCGTAGTAACTCCCCTCTATACCTAAATCAAAGCTGCAATAAAACTCCTGTAAAATCATATCTTCACTCATGCCGCTAAGACGTTCATCTTCAATCGCCTCTGCCGAAATTGCCCCCGTGTCATTAACAGTAAGAAGTGACCTGAACCACTCAGGATTATCATTGGACATATCAAATAAATCTTTGGCATGGTTATAGCCTCTGGGCGTAAAATTAAAAGCCGCCCAGCCACCGTTTTCAGCCAGAATAGGACGTACATAATCCCATCCTTTGGGGTTCTGCAGACTAAATTCTGAGAACACACAGCCTACAGGGTTAGTACCAACAACATCGAGCCTATCCGTTCCGATTATCTGGAAAACTGACCCGTTCAGAGTTTTTATTTTCATCTCCTGCTGGTTAATATTCTTGACAAACTGTTTCGGGAAATGGTCCAGCGTCTTAAATCCGTCCTTGTCGATACCATCCCACAAAATACGCCTGCCCATGCTTAGTGTTGGAAAATAATAATAATACGTGCCCACCCTCTGGGCCATCTGGTTAATCGTCATATTAAGAAACGTCTTGTCCTTACCCGCTCGCCTGTGCCATACACATACAGCACGCTTTACACCGCTGCTCATCGCCTCTAAAAACGGCCTCTGGTAGTCCCTCGGCTGATAATTGTACGGTAGACTAACTTTCATTTAATCTTTTTCCAGACCTTCATTAGCATAATTTACAATCTCAAATACGATATTGCTCTGTTCGGTGGCTTCACCGGCTGCAATAGCAAGCCTGTCACCGTAAA